>JANXPR010000575.1 GCA_025357215.1 Acidobacteriaceae bacterium
TGCTCAATGGCGACTTGCTGCCTAAGTCTCGGGCGATGATCAACTCCCGGCGCGCCCGGTAGCGATCAACTTTTCGCCGCTCCGGTTCGCTCCAACCGGAAGCCCGGCTCACCAGCGCCACGCCCAGCCGCTCATGCGCGATTGCATCTTCCGGATATTTGTCCACCACTTTTTCCAGCAGAGGGACAGCTTCGAGCATCTTGTGTTGCTCAAAAAGGCTGAAGGCTTCTTTGCGCGTGGGATCATCCGGATTTGATTTTTGCCCAGCCCCCGGCCCCGGCGACTGCCCTGCTGCTAATCCGCCGATCAGACAGAAAATCGCCGCAATTTCCAGCGCGAAATGCGCACAGCCATCCAGTTGCATGAGCTACCTCCAATACAAAGAACGTACCAGATATTGATCTCCTGCGCTCTTTTTGCCTGGTGATACGCCCTGGCGGGCTTCGGCTTGGCCTTATGATGGACTGCATGAAGAAGCGCGTTCTTCTCTCATGGAGCAGCGGAAAAGACAGCGCGTGGACCCTGCACGTTCTGCGCCAGAGAAAAGACCTGGAAATTGCCGGACTCCTCACGACTGTGAACTCTGCGTTTGATCGCATCGCTATGCATGGCACCCGAAGATCAGTGCTTGAAATGCAGGCCCGGGCCGCCGGACTTCAGCTGATCACCATACCTCTTCCGTGGCCGTGTTCGAATGATGAATATGAACGCCTAATGGCCGGCGCATGCCGCGATGCCGTGGCGCAGGGGATCAACGCCGTCGCTTTCGGGGATTTATTTCTGGAAGATATTCGCGCCTATCGTGAACGCCAACTGCAGGGGACAGGTCTTGAGCCGATGTTCCCTCTCTGGCAGATACCCACAGATCAGCTCGCGCGCAATATGGTGCGCGGCGGTCTTCGCGCCAAACTCGTTTGTGTGGATCCCAAAAAGCTCGCACCTGAATTCGTCGGACGCGAATTCGATAGCTCTTTGACCGCGGACTTGCCTCCCGGAGTCGACCCGTGCGGCGAAAACGGTGAGTTCCACACTTGCGTATACGCGGGGCCTATGTTCAGCAATGAAATTCCGGTCGTCACCGGCGAACGCGTTCTCCGCGACGGCTTCTGGTTCTGCGATGTCCTGCCCGCTCCAAACCGCAGCCACGGCAAGCTGACCTAAAATGCCAGTCTCAGCGAATCCCTGGGGCACCCGTCGACACTTCAAATTACTTGCTTTTCGACTCAGGCCGCCCCGGAATCGTGGTAAAGTTTTCTGCCGCCGCTTTAAACGACTGCCCGCAGCCGCATGGACCGCCCCTACATCGACCGTCTGAGCAAAACTCTATTCCGCTTTCTCGCCCAACACTATTGGCGCATTGAAACCGCGGGCCTCGAAAATCTTCCCACTCAGGGACGCGCCATTCTCGTAGGCACGCACCGCGGCATCATTCCCTGGGACGCCATCATGGCCCTGCACCTTGTCGTCCAGGTCACTGGACGCGTACCACGATTCCTGATTCATCCCGGCCTGCTCAAGTTTTCTCCCGTCGCCAACGTCATCACGCGCCTCGGAGGCGTGCTTGCGACTCAGGAAAACGCCGCCAGTGTTCTTGAAAACAACGACCTTCTCGGTATCTTCCCGGAAGGAGTGAATGGCGCCTTCACCCGTCTTCGCGACGCCTATCGTCTGCACAGTTTCAGCCGCGACAACTTTGTGAAAATTGCGCTGCGTCACCGCGCGCCCATCATTCCGTTCGTCACCGTGGGCAGCGCGGAAGTCCATCCGGTATTTGCTCAGATCAAGTCCCGCCTCTGGAAACGCTTTGCGGACTGGCCGTGCATCCCGGTCTCTACTTTCCCTCTCATCCCGTTTCCGTTCCCGACCAAGTGGCACACCATCTTTCTTGAAGCCATTCATGTTGAACAGCAACATCCACCGGAAGCCGCGCATGATGCCGCCATCGTCAAGAGCATCAGCCGTGAAGTCCGCACACGAATGCAAGCCGCCATGGATGACATCATCCAGCGGCGGCGGTCAATTTTCCATGGTTCGGTTTTTGATCAACAACAGGAATAGCAATCTGCGTGACCGTGCCACACGTAATAGGGCATGAGTTTGTTTATGCAGAAAAGCTTCGATTTTGAGTTGGGCCTTGGCCCTGCGAATTCAGAAATAGGATCGGCCGGCTCACTCGCGAGTCGGCTGCACGAGAAGCTGACTACCTTTGTCTACCGAAAATGATCCCGAGCGGTGTGGAACGAAGCGACATAAAAAAGGAAATTAAGGGCGAGGCCGACTAGCGCGACGAGCCCGCGATTTTCAGGCTCCGAAGGTTTGAGCGCAACTCGCAAGCGGTTTGGAGCGAAGCGACAGAGCTAAAGACCCGCTACGCAATTCCCACCTGCTCGGCCAATGCCGAAGTTCAGAGCCACGGCGCGCGACTTGCCTTGCGCGTCCGTAAGCCGCGCTCGCACCAAATGGTTGCACTGCTGATGGCCTTCGCCGGCGAGAAAAATTGCCTGATGGAAAGTTCCGTCGGCAGCCACCGGTACTGCTTCGCCCTGGGGATGCCACCGGTCGGTGAACACTTCCACCCGGACGTACCATCCGGGTTGCGCGCCGCTTGCCACGCCTTCCATGGACGTTTCCGCCTGGTTTACTAAAGATCCAGTGGCTGGCAAGTTGATGCGGATCGCCGGAATGTTCGCTGGGTTATTCGACGATGACGCTTGCGTGATCGGCGAAACTTCCGGAGCCGAACGCGCATAAATCTCGATTGGATGCCCCAACACAGGGTCAATCGCGCGCATCTGCAACTGATAGCCACCCAGCACGGGACGAATCGCCGCGTTCAACTGTTGCGCCTCGCCGCCCATGCCGCCATCGAGCACAATGTAGTTGAAAGCTTTCTCCGTGACCGCTGCCTTGTATGCTGCGTTGCCGGCCAAATGGGTTCCCGCCGTGTCCTGGTAGGCGAAATACATGGGATCAACAATTTGCCCCTGCCGCAACGGCGGATTGAAGTAATACCGGAACACCGTATCATCCACCAACACTTTGTCTTGTGGTGTGAGGCGTCCTTCAAAGTACGCGACCACCGGATCCACGTTCGGCCAGAATACAAATTGTTCAAAGCTCTGTACTTTTCCCAGCCAGCCAGCACCTACGGCCAAAGCCGCTACTATCGCAACGCCCCATATCAGTTGTCCGCCGAGGTCTTGCGGCAAAAACTGGCGGATCAAAAACAGTACGCCGGCCGCAGCGAGTGGAACCAGGAACAAGAACGCGTAGTTCACGTGCTTCCAGTAATCAAAGTCCGCGCGCATTTTCCATTGGACGGCCAGCAGGATAAGCGTGCCCGCCCATAACCACGCCACGCGCGATCGCCAGGTCCGCGTTCCAAACGCCAACACGCCGAGCCAGGCGAGTAAAAAGAAATCCCAGCGTGCAAAAACGTAAATGCCCCATGCGTCCGGCGCGCGCAATGAACCGTAACCGGAGCCATAGCGCAACAGGTGAAGCAGATCTTTCGAATACATTCCCCAATAGATGGCGCACGCAGCGGAAAGCGGAAGGGCAAAAAGAAAGACCGGCTTCTTCCCTTTCATGAGCGCCAGAATCACCAGCGCCGGAAAGAAAATTGCCACCAGATACTTACACAGGAACGCGGCCAGCAGGAACAACGCGGCCAGCGCCCAGTGGCGTTTTTTGTTTTCCTGCCAGGCACAGGCGAAGGCCCACAGCGCCAGCGCAAAGAAACAAACAGAACCGGAATCGCGCGTGGCGATTCTTGAAATTAAAACCGCGGGTCCCAGCACGGCCATCACCGCGGCCGATGCCAATCCCACCGGGCGGGAAAACACGCGGCCCGCAAAACCATACGTCGCGGCCACGGTCACTGTGCCCAATACAGCGGCCAGTTCGCGCAACCCAATCAGTCCGGCAATACGATCCGCAATCGCTGCCATGGCCGGCCACAAATACCAGCCGAACGTCCACTGCAACGGTGTATCCAGCGGGGCTTCAAAATGATGCGCCAGAAACATGCGCCCGTAAACCACATACACGGATTCATCCATGTACGCGGTGTTATAGAGCGGGCTGCGCATGCGCAAGTACGCCGCCGCCACCAGGACCACCATCAGCGCCAGCCGTCGCTCCGTGCGCAACGAGTCCTGGCCTTCGCCGTCAGGCTTGGTGGTTACGGCCGCGCCTTCCATCGGCACGGCCGTTTTGGTTTCCGTTTTGTCTAGAAGTAATGACGCCATGTAAACCGTGCAAGATGCCGGTGGAATGCGTTGTAAACGTTCAGGTACTCGTATCCAAACCGGAGTTCGTTCATGGGTGTAGCGCGCCAAAACACTTTCGTGCCGAAACTGGACGCGAATTGCGTATTAGAGAACGTGACTCCCTGCGCTTCAACGTTCTGCACGCCCGCCGTTGCCGTGGCTTGCCAGTTCACTTTCTTACTGAAGTCATAGGACGTGCTCACCACGCCCTGGTTCAGCAGGAACCGCGTTGGACTGAAGTAACCGCCGGTGATTCCCGGAACGATCACGTTGTTGTGAATGTCGGCGTCGTGATCAAAACTGCTGTAGTTCGCGTCATACGCCAGACGAATGTAAGGATGATCGCCGCGCAACGCTCTCCCCACTTGCCCTTCCACCGAGAAACGGCGGTTGGAATCAATGCCATTGCCGGCGTAAACGCCGTCAGTGTATTCCACGGACGCATCGATCTTGTGCGCGGAGTTGTAATAACCCAGGCCGATCGCCGCCAGATTGGCGTTCACTTCTCCCTGAAAACCTGGAAGATTCAGACCGCGGCGCGACAACACACTTTCTTCCACCGGCTGCCGCAGGAACGAAACCCGCACCACCGTGGACGAAATTGGCTTGTAATGCAAATCAAAGCCGCCGCCAAAGTTCACCGGAACGTTGTTGATGGTTTCCGCGCCGAACTGAAGTTGCGTAGTCAGTTTGTCGCTGGGTTCGGAATCCAACGCAACTTCAAAATAGTTGCTGTTGAAGTTCTGCGTGGAGCCATCAAACAGAGTCGGTTGATAGCTGAAAGACAGCC
Source organism: Acidobacteriaceae bacterium (assembly GCA_025357215.1). Taxonomy (GTDB): domain Bacteria; phylum Acidobacteriota; class Terriglobia; order Terriglobales; family Acidobacteriaceae; genus Angelobacter. Next base: position 5,062 of record JANXPR010000575.1, read on the forward strand.
GGTTGGCTGCGTTGATCGGCGTGGAAGCTCCCACCGTGAAGCGGTCATAGCCCAGGCTGTTTTCCATGCGTGCCGCAAAGCCCGCATCCATCCATGTGCCCATGCCGCGGCGTACTTCCTGCCGCGTGTCGTTGAAGCCCGGCCCCGGATTGCCATGCACGTCCGCCAGCACGGCGCGCGCATGCTCAAACTTGCGCTGACCCACGTCAGCTCGCGCAATTTCCAGTAGAGCGCGATCATCGCCCGGAGCAACCGCTTGGGCTGATTGCGCCAGCGTGCGTGCTTCAGAATAGCGGCCTTTCCAATTCAAGATTTCCGCTTTCCCGCGCAGAGCAGCGGCGTTCTTGGGTTCAATGGCCAGCGCGCGATCGTAAAGCGTAAGCGCTTCTCCGGCCATGCCCTTCCATGCCATGAGTTGTGCTTTCCCGGTTAGGGCACGCACGTTCTTCGGATCTTGCTGCAACACCTGGTCAAAACGAAGAATCGCTTTTCCCCGTCCCGCGTTCGACCACGAGAGCACTTCCGCTGATCCAACGAGCAGTTCGGTGTTCTCAGGATCGCGCTGCAGGCCTTGCTCAAATAGTTCAATCGCCCGCGGACGAGTATCGTCACTCCAGCTCAGGATCTGGGCCAGCCGTATCCGCGCAGAAACTGTTTCCGGATGGGCCGCAACAATTGCCTTCAGGCGGCTGACAGCGTCCGGCCGGGTCTGCGAATTCCAACTCAGCACTTCAGCATAGGCTCCGCAGTGTTCTGGATTGTCGGGAGTAAGTTCGCAGGAGCGACCGAGCAGTTCCAATGCGGACTTACGTCCGTCAGACTGCCAGCCGCGCATCGTTCCCAGTTTGTATAACGCTTCCGCGTTCCTGGGTTCCTGCTTTAACACTTGTTCCAATAGCGGAACCGCTTCCTGCCACTTGCCGGCGGCTTCCAGTTTATTGGCTTGCTCCAGCGTTGCGGCCACGTTCACCTGCTCCTGCGCCAATACCGCAGTCGCCAGAAGAAGGGTCATAACTACCATCAAGCGGACTTTCATGCCTGGTCTCCTTCGCGGCTGGCTTGCGTCAAGCGCAGCACTTCTCCCTCTTTGGGAGCAATCTGCCAGAACAGATATTTGGAAATTTCATCCTGGTCAGACGGAGCAATGTCCTCAAAACGAATGCCGTTGGAAATCTTCATCGCGCCTTTCACCCGATAAGTATGGTTACGCACTACTTTGCCAAGCGCGCGTACCGTCCTATCCGGCAGAAGCAATTCCAGATCAACATTCGTGCCCGGGACAATACTGTCTTCCAGCGTTACGGAAACGCCGGTCCGGTTCAGGTTGCGGGCAAAGTTTTCAAAGGTAACCGGCCCGTGCCCGTTCGCGTAAGAAACGCGCATGGGAATATCCAGGTGCGCCCGGAAGCGATATCCAGAGCGGTCTTCCTTGCGCTCCAAGGACCGGCGCAGGACGAAGCCCATGGTCACCATGAATACCACGGCCCAGAAGATGTTCACGGTCAGCGCCCAGAAGAAATATCCCCAGCGCGGAACGTGTTCAATGCGGATCACGCCGGCCACCAGGGAAAGTCCCAGCATGGCCACTATCACCGCGGGAAGCGCAAGTTCAGCCAGTCGTGCCGCGGCCGCTTGCGCCTTCGGTGTGACTTTGAAAACGCCACCGCGGAAGAGCCCGCTGATGGTCTTGATCAGTACGTGCATCTTCAGCAGGTTGAAATATTCGCTGATCAGGAAGCTGCGCACCCCGCCCTGCAACATGATGGAGCACACCAGGTTCAGGCAGAAATACGGCAGGAAATAGCTGGCGTACGAGAGTGGATCAGTCACCAGGGCAAACACGCCAAAGAACAAAGACAGAATCGGCGTGACCACCATGAACAACTTGATCCAGCTCATCCAGTAAAAATAGAAACTGCTCAGATAGCAGATCTTTTGCGCCAGGGTCAGGTCTTTGCTGCGGAAAGGCTTTTCCGCGCGCAGCACCTGCATGGACCCTTGTCCCCAACGTTGCCATTGCGTGGCAAAGCCGGTAAACGTCTGCGGCGCCAGGCCGCGGGCCAGCGTACGGTTGTAATACAGCACGCGCCACTGTTTCTTTTGCAGGCGCAGGCTGGTATGCATGTCTTCCGTGATGGTTTCCGTGGGGAAGCCGCCAATTTCATCCAGCGCCGAGCGCCGCAGAATTCCCGGACTTCCGCAATAGAACGTGGCATTGTGGCGGTCTTTGCCAGGCTGAATCACGCTGAAGAACAATTCCTGCTGTTGCCAGCCGGCCCGGGTCTTCCAGTTCACCAGATGTTGGAAGGAATCCAGATTATAGAAGTCCTGCGTGCCTTGCACTACGGCCACGCTAGGATCCACAAAGAAGCCGATGGTCTCTTCAATCAGCTCGGGCGAAGCGATGTGGTCGGCGTCCAGCGTCACGATGAACTCGCCACTCGTCTGCTGCAACGCGTTGTTCAGGTTGCCGGCCTTGGCATGCTTGCCGTTCACGCGGGCTATGTAGCCGCAGCCAAACTCTTCCGCCAGCTTCTTTACTTCCGCGCGGTTGCCGTCATCCAGCACGTAGGTCTTATGCGGATACCGGATGTTCACCGCGCACAATACCGTCTCACGCAGCAGTTCCACCGGCTCGTTATAAGTGGGAATATAAACATCCACAGTCCGGCCGGTCAGCGGCGCCGGACGCGTATATCGCGTGGGGTTCCAGGCGACAAAGTAGAAGAACAGGCTCTCCAGAAAGCTCAGGCCTTCCGCGACCAGGAAGGCATAGAAGAACACCCGCGCCGCGGGGTTCATGGTGTGCATGGCACGCCAGTAGAAGTAGCGCAGAGTTACGGCCGTGGCCACCACAATCGCCAGCCGGGTCGCTGCCAGCTTTAGCTGGTTGTGCGGCCCAAGTTTCTCGGTCGGCTTGATTGTCGTGTCGTTTTTGGTAACTCCTGCTTCTCTTACTAAAGGAACTGCTGAAAACCTGTTTGCGTGGCCTCCGTCAGGCCAAGTCATCCGTCTCACGTTTCGTACTCACTTCCTACCCGATGTGGTACATGTACATTAGTACATGTCCTTTCAGGCAGTGTACCACAGGTCAGTGTGCTTGCAAGTGAATTTTCTTGCACTCATGTTGCAGAAAATACGTTACTTCTCCGGCTGGCAGTATGAATGTGACCCGGCTCACCGCGTCCATTGACGGGGCTTACAGCCCGGCCGTGACAAGCAAAGCAAGACTTCTCTCATCGGCAGCATTGAAGGATGGCTTCAATAAAAGAAGGCCTGCCGGGGAGGCAGGCCTTTGGAATCAATCGTTTGTATGCGCTTACTGCGGCGTACAGTCGCTGGCCGGGGGCAAGGCCACGCCGATCTTGGTGTTGAGCGAAGGCGCATTGTTGAAGTCAAACATGTCCAACATAGCGTTGGCGTGCTGGTCGCGCTTAGTCAGGTGCGGACGCTGCGCGTCATCCTGATCGTCGTCATCACCTTTGGCGGAAGTGCTTGCCGGCGTCATGAAGACCGTCTCGATCAGGGCCAGAATGGAAGTATGATCGCCCACGGTGTGGGAAACGTAGCTGGGCTTGGAGAACGGCGAAATGGCCACAAACGGCACACGAACGCCATATTGATCAAAGTTCGCGCACGCCGCCGGGAACGGTCCCGTGGGGTTCTTGGCAAAATCCGGGCAAAGGTCCGCGGCATCGGCAACGCTGGTGTCCGTCTTGCTCAACAGGTTAAAGGAGCACTCCGCGCCTTTTCCCGGTTGCAGGCTCAACGGAGGATTTGAAAGATCAGCGCACTGGCCCGGGCTGATGCCATCAGGATTGGGTGCGTGTCTCTGGCGGGCGCGCGGCGGCTGCACGTGATCGTAAAACCCGCCGTGCTCGTCATAAGTAAAGAGGATCACGGTGTCTTGCCAGAACGGGCTGTTGCGGACTGAATTCAAAACCAGAGAAACGAACGCCTGGCCGCGCTGGATGTCCGTGGGCGGGTGCTCGTCATTTTCATTCTTTATCCCCAGCACGCCCAGGTTCGGATCGACGAACGATACCTGCGGAAGGGGCGGAAGGCCTGGCTTGCCGGCCAACTGTCCCAGAAACACGGGCAGCGGCAGGAAGTGCGGATCAATCGGCGAGGGGAAAGGACGGAAGCTGCCGGCCTGCGGAACGTCCTGGAAATAATCCGCCCAGGTCACTTTCTGCTTTTCCATCAAATCAAAGATCGTGCCGGTGATGGGCTTGTATCCGCCGCTGCCAGGAAGCGGAAAGCTGTCGCTGGTCGTCAGGTGGCCGAAGGAAGTGGCCGCCATCAGATAAGAGCGGTTCGGGAACGTCGGTCCCAGAACGGACGCGAAGTACCGGTCATTCATCGCGAACTTCTGCGCCAGATCGTAATAGAACGGAATTTCATTCTGGTTATAGAAAGCCATCGTCTGGTCG
>JANXPR010000593.1 GCA_025357215.1 Acidobacteriaceae bacterium
CGATATCTTCGGGAACAATGACCGGGTGGGCATTGAGCCGCGCAATACTTTCAAGGGCGACAGTTATCAATCCGTTGATCTGCGCCTGGCCCGTTCCTTTAAAGCCACTGAACGCCTGAGCATTGAAACCATTGCTGAAGCCTTTAACCTTTTCAACACGGTGAACGTAAGGTTCTTCAACACCGTGTACGGAGCCGCCGACTTCTGTAATTTCAATGCTACGGCGCAAGGCTGCTCGCCAACACAGAAGTTCCTGGAAGGATCGCCCAACCCGAACTACGGCACACCGCGCGCCGTATTCAATCCACGGCAAATCCAGTTGGCTCTCCGGCTGACTTTCTAAAAGCGAAGGCACTGAAGCTTTCGCAGAAGTGTTATCAACTTAACCACCGCTGCTAGCTGGGCTGGCAGCGGTTTTTCTTGGGGGATGGATGGGGCGCAAGCACTCGCCAATTCTGAATAACAACCGGCTGAAGCTGGGTTTCTTCTCGCCCAACTGTTCCAGTGGCATGTCAGTCACGAAAGTTCCGGAGCGTTGGGTAAACTCCTGGGACAACAACATTCAGCTGGCACAACTTGCGGACGAAGCCGGGATCGAGTTTCTGCTGCCGATCGCGCGCTGGATCGGATACGGCGGAGAGACGGATTTCCACGGCAGCGTCCTGGAAACTGTTACATGGGCCACCGGGCTGCTGGCACACACCAAGCGAATCAACGTATTTGCAACCGTGCACACGGCATTCATTCATCCGGTAGTCGCAGCCAAACAGTTGGCGACAGCCGATCAATTGGGCCATGGGCGTCTGGGACTCAACGTGGTTGCCGGATGGAACAAACCTGAGTATGACGCCTTCGGAATCGTGCTTCCGGAAAATCACTCAGACCGGTACGCGCTGGCGCAGGAATGGTTTGACGCCGTCATGCGCATTTGGAACCACACTGGTCCGTTCGATTGGAACGGAAAGTTCTTTCACATGAAAGGCATTTACGGCTTCCCGCGGCCGTTTGATGGCGCTCCGCCAATCATGAACGCCGCCGGGTCGGGTGAAGGACGCGAGTTTGCCACACGCAACGCCGATTTTCTATTCTGCATCTCTGTTGATCTTGATCAGTCAAAGAAAGAAGTGGCGGAGATCAAAGAGCGCGCCGCGAAAATCGGCCGCAACACCGGCGTGTTCACCCTTTGCCACGCCGTCTGCCGCCCTACAATGAAAGAAGCGCAAGACTATTACCATTACTATTCACAGGAGCACGCGGACTGGGGCGCCGTGGACAATCTCCTGCGCCTACAGGGACTCCACGCGCAGTCATTCCCGCCGGAAGCCTTGCGCACCATGCGCGGTCGCTTCTCCGCTGGACATGGAACCTACCCGCTGGTGGGCGATCCGGATACCGTGGCCAACGAAATGGCGCGCATTCCCGAATCTGGTTTCGCCGGGACAACGCTGAGCTTCGTGGACTACGTGAAAGAGTTCCCGTATTTCCGCGATGAAGTAATCCCTCGCCTGGAGAAAATGGGGTTACGAGAGAAATTCAAGAAATAAATGTTGCTGAAAACAAAAACCGCGCCAGCAAAAGCCGGCGCGGCACTTTCAAAAACGTATAAATTCTAAAGCGCATATCAAAAGATGCTCTTCCAAGCTAGTCCTGGATCAATGCCAACACACGGCAAGGGCTGCCCGATCCCTTTACGATCTTGAGCGGCGGCGTAACCAGGATTGCGCCTTTGGGCGGAAGCTGATCAAGGTTGGTCAAACTGGCCAGACCAAACTTGTTGCTGCCGTGCATTCCGCTGTGGCAAGGGAACGGCGGCTCAAAACGAAATGCCTGTCCGGCATCCGTGCCCACGCCTTCAGACCCCCACCCAATCACGTCGCGCTCCTTGGCCAGAAAAGGCACCAGTTCAGGATGCGGTCCCGGGACGTGCGCGCCATCCTCTTTAATATTCAGGAAGGCCGCAGCGTCTTTTCGCTTGGACCAATCTGTCCGCATCAGGACCCAGGAACCGGCTTCCACGCGGCCGTGTTTCTGCTCCCATTCCACAATGTGTTTCGGGGTAAGAAGAAAATCAGGATCGGCAGCCACTTCCCGGCTCACGTCAATTACGCAGGCGGGCGCAAAGAACTTTTCCACTGAAATGGTATCAGTCGCGTTGTTGGCATAGTCTTTGCCGGTCACCCAGTGGATGGGCGCGTCAAAGTGCGTGCCAGTGTGTTCTCCGCAGGAAAAATTGTTCCAATACCATGCGGGGCCGCGACTGTCATATTTGGAAATCTCTTCCAGCCGAAACGGCCAGGACTTTCCAAACTCCGGTGGCAGTTGGATCACCGCGGTACCGGCTTCCAAAGGTTGACTCAGATCGACAACGCGAATCGCTCCGCTGGAAAGCGCGCGTGCAAACTGGTTGAGGACGTTGGTGGACATGGGCCTGTTTCTCCTTAAGGGCCCATACAATATATCGTAACTTTTGCGCCTCTCGGTGACGGAAAAAGGCTACAGCCGAGGCTGGATGAGTCGATTCCTGGTTATTTCCAGGACGTTCCCTTCGGTCCACGGATCCAGATTAGCTGAGCTGGTTCCTGCATGCTCGCCTATTTCCAGGGGAGTCCCTTGGGACCGCGCACCCAAATTTTTATTTCGTAACTCAGCCTGGCGGCCATGGGCATAAAGTAGTCACCGCCATCCTGCTCCCAGTGGACCTGTATGTTCACAAAGTCACGATCCACCAGAAACCCAGAAGGGGGCTGCACGTTGGGATGGAGCGGATAAGTGCGCACGAACTCCATATCAAAGGTCCGCCAACCGTTCTTGAGGCCGCGCACCTGGAAGTTGTCGGTCCCGGCGTCCTGTCCCCAAAAAGTGCGATGTTCCGCGTAAATGGTTGCGTCGCCTCCACTGGAGTTGCAATCGTTAAAGTCTCCGCCGGTACAAGTGTGGTCTGATATGTCCTGCCACGTCAACATGCGGATTTCATATTCCGGGTTGAACTGTGGACGCGGCTCCAGCGGTTTGCTGTTGAAGCCATCGCCACGGACCAGCCAGAAATCGACCGGGGCTCGATACTGCCAGTTAAAGTTGTCGGGCACTCTTCCGCTGGCCCAGGTATCAGTAAACTGCACATCCACCAGGTCGCGGACCACCGATCCGGTGTTGAACTTCAGTTGACCTGGCCGACCGTTGGGGGACATGAAGTGTTTACCGTAAATCAGAACATACCCGCCGGGCGTGAGATTGGAGAAAGGAAAAACTCCGGTGATTTCCGGTTCGGGAACTTCACAACCGGGAACAAAAAAGCAGACATTGTTTGTCCCCGGCTTTATCTGCGGAGGCGGCGCCACGCTCTTGGTCTTACCGTTTTGCCAGGACTGGTCCTCAACGGGCGGCAAAGTAACCGGCGGTGCCTTCTTTGGCGGTGGCGCCTGGCCCTGGACATTGCCACTTTGTCCGGTTGCGAGAGAGGTCTGCTGTGCAGCAAGAGGCACGGGGCACAGCGCTAAAGTTGCCAATAACAGAACGATAGCGAAACCTGTGGCGGCTTGCGTTTCCGCGATTGATTCTTGCAACTCTCCGTGTTTCGTCAAACAAGTCTCCTCTGGCGATCAATGCGTGTTGCGGCATAGCTTGGCCCCGCACTGGCTTACTTCCACGAGTATCCCTTGGGACCCCGAATCAGCACTTGGATGGTGTAGTTGGTAGTGGCCGTTGAACCGCCAATGAGGCTCCCGCCATCCTGGTCCCAGTGGACTTGAATATCCATGGTGTCGTAGTCAACCAGGAAACCGGAGGGCGGTTGCACCGTCCCGTGATTATCAGTGTGCTTGAATTCCAGGTAGTAAGTCTTCCAGCCGTTTCTGAGGCCCGCAATTTTGTAGTAATCAGTTCCGGAATCGTGACCGTACGTGGTTGCGTGTGAAATGTCGAGGGTGTAGCCGGCTTCGTTGTAAACGCAGAAGTCTCTGTCAGCGCCTCCGCAGTGCATGGTGGTCAAATCAGTGCCGGGTAAAACCTGCACTTCATAAGCTGGGCTGAACCTCGGCTGGGGCACAAGACTGTTGCTTTTCACTCCGTCAGAGCGAACCAGCCAAAGATCAACGTCCATGGGATCAGGCCAGTTCCATCCGTCTGGCACCCTGCCGCCAATCGTGGTGTCACTCCAGTTCAATTCCGTGAGGTCGTGAACGGTTCCTCCGACTGAAAACTGCAGTCTGCCGCCCGGGCCATTAAGGGAATTGAAGTTTTTTCCCAGAATCAGCACATAGCCGCCGGGCGTCAGGTTAGAAAAAGGAAATACTCCTGTGATCTGCGGATCGGGCGCTTTGCATCCTCCCGGCAATATGCTGCAAAGTGCGTGTTCGGCGGGCGCCGGATGTCCTATCACCGTAGGTGGTGGTATGAAAATGCCGGGAACAATGGTTTTCGTGCCTTTGCCGTTGGACGGAGGAACATTGATCTTGGTGTTGCCACCAACGCCAGGGCTTACCTGGATGTTGAGGTTGTTGTTTGTGCTCGACGAGTTTTTTGTACTGGCAGTCTGCGCTTGAAGCGCAAGGTGTCCGCCCATCATCACTGCCAGTAGCGCGAAAGCCGCGGCAGGGCCGGTGACCGCTGCCCGGCCCGCTGCCGGTCCAGACAGTCCGGTTTTATTTTCCTTCATGATGACCTCCCCTGAAGTTCGAAACCCTGATCCATTGCAGCGTTTTCTTGTCCCCGGAACGCACCGCTATTTCGAGTTTCTGGCCCGCAAGTCTTCCAACTGTTTCTGCAACTGCCGAGCGCGCGCTTCGATCTTCTGTTTTTCCGCAGGCGATGCTTTCTGATACTGCGCCTGAAGCTGAAGAGCTTCGGTGTTGATCGCCTGGTATTGCGACGATTGTTGGAACGCCTGGTCTTTGGTTTTCAAGCGTGCCATCTCGGTCTGCACTTTGCCGTTGCGCGATTTGATTTCCGTCTGCTGCTTCTGCATGAACGTGGAGCGGGCATCCGTTCGGGACGCCGTTTTGGGCGGCGTTGATTTCTGTGCCTTGAACCTGGCTTCCAGTGCGTCCATCATCTGTTGCTTCGTAGTCTGCTTGCCGCCCGGCAACAGAATCACCGTGCTGTTAGGCATGGAGCGGAACTGGTCCTTGGTCATCTTCGAGCCGTCCACCGATTTGCCTTTGCCAACATTTCCGCCGTCTTTCTCCGGAACGCCGACGGGTTTCTTTCCACCCTTGGGAGTCGGCTCACCAATGATGCCGACCCGGGGAGTAGCAACTGGAGTCGGCGTGGCGACGATGGGCGGTTTGGGGCCACCCTTGATGGGAGTTGGAGTCATCGGCGGTTTCTGAACAGGGATGATCGGCGCAGGGATCGGAGTGGCCTTGGGCGTCGGTGCGGGTGTGGCTTTGGGAGTCGGTGTTGGAGTGGCCTTGGGCGTGGCCATGGGCGAGACTCCCCCGATTTTTGGCCCGATATTCTTCTTCGTGGCGTCACCGGGTTCCGGTTTGGGTGTAGCAGTTTGTGCGAGACCCATGTGCGCCGTGGCGAGAGCTGCCACCAGTAG
>JANXPR010000021.1 GCA_025357215.1 Acidobacteriaceae bacterium
CAGCCCCGTGTTTGCAACATCTCCGACTCCGGCATATCGCCGACGGCCAAGCCCTTCATCGCGCCTATCAGGTCCGCACTGACTTCAAGTAATACTTTAGCGTCATCGAAATGCGTCGTGGCGCGGACGATGGCTTTCGCGCGCTTCTCGGCTTCGGCTGGATCGCAGAAATTGGTCAGGTCGGCCATGAAGATTCCCGACCCGACGAATACCGCTTCCGCTCCCAACTGGCGAACCAGTGCCGCGTCTGCCGGAGTGGCAATTCCGCCGGCGGAGAAGTTTGGCACCGGCAGCTTTCCATTCTTTGCTACCCAGCGAACCAGCTCATAAGGCGCTTGCAGCTCCTTGGCCTGAGCATAAAGCTCTTGTTCAGAGAGTACCGTCAACTGCTTCATATCATGAATGATCTGCCGCAAGTGTTTCACCGCATGCACCACGTCGCCGGTGCCGGCTTCGCCCTTGGTGCGGATCATGCATGCGCCTTCCGCGATGCGCCGCAGAGCTTCGCCCAGGTTACGGGCGCCGCAGACAAACGGGACCTTGAAGGCGTGTTTGTCCACGTGGTGGGCCTCGTCGGCCGGGGTCAGCACTTCGGACTCGTCCACGTAGTCCACTCCGAGTTCCTGAAGAATCTGGGCTTCGGCAAAGTGGCCGATGCGGCATTTGGCCATCACCGGAATGGAGACCGTATCCATGATCTCCTTAATCTTCTTCGGGGACGCCATTCGGGCCACGCCGCCTTGCGCGCGGATCTGGGCCGGCACGCGCTCTAGCGCCATCACGGCGCAGGCGCCGGCTTGCTCGGCGATCTTGGCTTGCACGGCGTCGGTCACGTCCATGATCACGCCGCCTTTAAGCATTTCCGCCAGGCCCGTCTTGAGCCGCAGGCCGGTGCTGTTACCGTTCAGTTCTGACATAGGAGACTCCTGGAAAACAACGGCTTGTGTGCAGGCCGCTGAAAATCTTTGTGTTAACCCTCTATTCTATCGCGACCGAGGCGTTCCGAGTACCCCTTGCCGCTTGTTTCCAAAACGGCACGAAAATCGTTTTATGCACTTTTGGATTGCAAATTGCGGATTGGATTCAGATGGTTTGCGCGGGGCAAACGCAAAAGCTCACCACGGAGGCACGGAGACGCGGAGAAGAACAAACAGGTCAGGTTATTTGAGGCCACTGGCCCGCATCAAATCAAATAGGGCTCAAGGTCGAAGATGCCTCGCAATCCAACCAAACCCCAAGCTGGGTTTTCTCCGCGCCTCCGCGTCTCCGCGGTGGATTTTCTGCTGTTGAGAAGGAGGATACGTAGTTGGGAGGTAAGCCTTGTTTTCTCCGTGCCTCCGTGTCTTCGTGGTAGGTGTTCTGCCAGGACGACAACTCAGTCTTCCGCCTGCAACTGGCGGGAAAACATCTTGCCAATGTCTACAGCGACAAAAACGCCCACGCTGCGGGCCAGAACGGCGCCGCTCGCATCAGTGATTTCGGCGGCATTCGTGTGCAAGCGGCCCTCGACCTTTTGTTCACGTCCGGTAACGGTGAGGTCTTTGCCCAGCGGAACCGGTTTTAGATACTCGATGTTCATCGACTTGGTGAGCGCCAGCACCTTGCGCAACTTGTTCACTTTTCCCATCGCTTCATCGAGGATGGTGGCAATGATGCCTCCGTGCGAGTGTCCGGGAGGCCCCTGATACTTTTTCGCCAGGTTGAAATTGCAGAAAGCGGTGTGCGCGTCTTCGTCAAAGAAGAATTCCAGCTGCATACCGTCAGCGTTGCCCAGCCCGCAGGCAAAACACTCGTTCTGTATGGGATGATCTTTGCCAATGTGATCGGAATGGCCGGAGGCTGGTTTGTGCTTGGACATGGGGACGATTTGATTCTAGCAGCGTAGGACTGTTTTCCGGCAGGCCCCGCTCTTTCAAATAACAGTTGTCAAAGCAGCGTGGCCACCCATTCACTCTTTATGGATTGTTTTACGGTCTTGCCGCTTGCGTCGCGGTCCAGCGGGCTCGCTCCTGCCCGGAGAAGAATCTCGATGATCCGCTTTTGTTCTGCTTGCGCTTCCGGCTGCCCGCTGCCTCCTCGTCCGGTGTTCTGGACGGCAAGGTGCAATGGGGTTGATCCACTCTTGTTCTTGAGCCGTGCGTTGGCGCCGTGTTTCAGCAAGGCTTCCACGGCTGCGGAGCATCGTTGGCGTACCGCCCGATGCAGCGCCGTCACGCCGTTCATGTCCGGCGAATTTGCGTCCGCCCCGGCGCCAATCAGAAAGATAATCGTTTCGGCTTGCGCCTCCGGATTCCACGTCTTTAGCACTGGACTCCCATCCGCAGCATAGTGCAGAGGCTGTGCACCCCTTCGGTTTCTTGCGGAAACATCAGCGCCATGCCGGATCAGCAACTCCCCGATTTTCGGCTGGTACGCAGCCGCTGCTGCATGAAGTGGAGTGTCACCTGCATAAAGGTAGTGTGCGATCTGGAAGTAGAATTCTGCCGCTGCGGTCCGGGAAGCCCCGGTGGCCAGCGATTCCTTCCCAAGGGACGGCTTGGCCGCCAGCAGTGCCACCACCCGGTTTTCGTCACGGTTGATGATTGCACGGCACAGGTCCATCAGGTCAGGACTCGCTTGAGCAGGCATGGAAGAAAGTATGCTGGATAAGCCGAGCTGACATCAAGAGTCGCGAATCGAGAGAATAGACTTCAAGACTTCCAGGCAATCAGTTCCGCCGCCGCTTTGCCTTCCGTTGTCTCGTGATAATCGATCACTCGTAGCGACGAGAATGCCCGCAGCAATTCATTCGGTTGCAGCAGATATTTCGGATCGTCAGGTCCGCCGCCGACTTTCATACGATCTATCGTGTACGTGCGATAGATCAAGAAACCGCCGGGCTTGAGCGCACGCAGAATGGCAGGGAAGAGCTCCCTACGAAGAAAGTAAAAGCACACGATCAGGTCAAATTGGTCGGTGCCCAGGTCGGTTAGGGTGTTGAGGTCGATCTGGGAAGTTTCGAGAAACGACGGGCAACCGAGACCCGTGTGGCACAGGCACTCCTGCCTGTGCGCCTTTGCTGCTTTTTCTTTCGCCAGTGCCAACCCTACTTCCGATATGTCCATCAGCGTCACATTCCATCCGCGCTCCAGTAGGAAGATCGAATTTCTTCCCGCGCCGCCAGCCAGGTCCAGAGCATTGCCCGGAGGGATTTTGGATAGAAATTCAGAATACGCGCGCTGTAGGAAGTCGTCCGGCTCGGTCCATGACTCAGGACTCTCGGTGTAACGCGTATCCCAGCGGGTTTTTTCTTGAGAATCCATCGAAATGTAATGTTCGATCGCCGAAACCGGACTGAGCGTTGGTCCAACCCACTGTACCAACCCCGATCTTCTCCGTGTCTCCGTGCCTCCGTGGTGGATTTACCGGCGGGACGTCGCTGAACCGTGCCTCCGTGGTAGGTTTTGGCTCTGCGTTATACTTGCACAAGTGCCGGACAATCCACAAAACGTGACTTCAATCATTGCCGCGCCACCGAGTGCTGGCGCCAAGAAGACCTTCTACCTGGAAACCTTCGGCTGCCAGATGAACGTCCATGACTCGGAAAAAGTCATTGGCACCCTGCTGCGCCAGGGCTATCGTCAAGTGGAGACCGTGGAAGAAGCCGACTTGGTCTTCTACAACACCTGTTCCATACGCGATAAAGCCGAGCAGAAGGTCTTCAATCGACTGAACGACTACAAGAAGTTCCAGAAGCAAGGCAAGAAATTTGCCGTCTTGGGTTGCGTCGCTCAGCAGGAAGGCGAAAAGATTTTCGAAAAAGCCCCATACGTTTCGCTCGTCGCCGGCTCGGCGTCTTACAACAACCTGCCGCAGATGCTGGTGCAACTGGAAGCAGGGAACACGCGCATCACCGGCCTGGACGACCGCCAGACTGACCTGACCTTTGAAACCGAGTTCACCGCCCGCACCAACCCGCATCGCGGGTACATCACCATCATTGAAGGGTGCGACAAGTTCTGCGCCTATTGTGTGGTTCCCTATACGCGCGGCAAAGAGCGCAGCCGGACGTCAGACTCCGTGCTGGCCGAAGCGCGCAAGATGGCCGACCTGGGCTATACCGACATTCAACTACTGGGCCAGAACGTGAACGCCTTTGCCGATCCGCTGGGCAAGAAGACTTTTGCCGAGCTGCTCTACGCCGTGGGCGAACTGCCGGGCATTCGTCGCGTGCGCTTTACCACGTCCCACCCACGCCATTTCAGCCGGGACATCATTGAAGCCATTGACGCTCTACCCACGCTGTGTGACCACGTTCATTTGCCAGTGCAGAGCGGCTCTTCGCGCGTACTGAACGCAATGCACAGGGAATACACTCGCGAGATGTATCTGGAGAAGGTTTCCTGGATCAAAGCCTCCAAGCGGCAGATTGCCCTTACTACGGACCTGATCGTTGGATTTCCCGGCGAGACCCCGGCTGACTTTGAAGAGACCATCACCCTGATGCATGAGTGCCAGTTTGATGCCGTGTTCGGGTTCAAATACTCGCCGCGTCCCAACACGCCGGCCATCACCATGGAAGACAGCATTCCTGACGAAGAAAAAGCGCGACGCCTGCAGATTCTCTTGGATCGTCAGCGCGAAATCCAGCGGGTTAATTACGAGAAACAGGTGGGCAAGATATTTGAAGTAATGGTTGAAGGATTCAATGAAGCCCGCGGACAAGTGAATGGCAGGACTTCGCAGAATGTAACCTTGAACTTCACGGCTTTGCCACAACACACACCATCCATAGGTAGTTATGTTACCGCCCGGGTCATCAAGAGCTTTCCCAACAGCCTGGTGGGTGAGATGGTGGTTCAGGGTTAAAGTTCATGCCAGCACCCGAAGAAATACTCCAGAAGCTGTACATGGCAGGCTTTGAACTCGAAACCTTTGATCGGTTTCCCAAGGCCATCGGCGTCCAGCGTGGCGGCTACGTGGCGCTGCTGGTCCCGAGCCAGGACGGGCTTCAGATCCTGGGCAACGTAGGCAAACGCATGGGAGAAAGCCTGGGACCGCTCGTTGAACGGAGTGGACGAAAAGTCTTCGTTCACAAGGAAGAAATCGTGGAAGCCACGGCCGAAATGATTGCCGAACTCCAGCAATTCAGGGAAGACCTGAAGCGGCTACTGCGCGAGTCAGACGTGAACTAGGCCTGGTTTTCAGGGCCGAAATCTGTGATTTTACATAATATCCGTTATCAGACGTTGAATGTTTGCGGCTGGGAAGGCTCATGGACCTATTTGGATTTCGATTATGAAGATTCTCCTCACAGAATGGTTTCGCGATTGGCGAGGGTCGGAGCCTCAGTTCCTAAAGCCTGGTGCCCTGTCTCTGGCTGATGACAAGATCCTTTTCGCTTTAACGGTCTCGCTGGGCAACGGAGACTATGACGAAGCATGTATCGAGACGGACTCCGAACGAGCCAAGGAGTGTATCCTGGGGTTGCTGCAAGGCCCAGGCAACGCAAAACGCTCGGCGCACGTTTCCGTGGAAACGTACAGGCTCTTCCGTCCCGGCTATGACGTCTATGTGCAGGGGCAGAATTCGTATTTCTTCCTGAATCCTTTTTCCAGACCTGAGCTATTTGATGACCAAGCGAACCTGCAGTCCTACGTGGCAGGCTTCACTGCGGGCGTGTGATCAGTTGTAGCCATTATTCATAACGCAATGCCACCATCGGGTCCACCCGCGAAGCTCTTCTGGCTGGGACGTAACCGGCGATCGCCGTCACTACCAGTGTCGCCGCCACCGCGAGCGCAATGCTTGCCGGATCGTGTGGCCCCAAACCAAAAAGTTGCTTCTTGAGCAACGTGGTCGTGGCCCAAGCGGCAGGCAATCCAACCAGGACTCCCGCCAGAACAATCAAGGCGGTTTCCCGTAAGACCATCTTCAGGATGATGCCGCGCCCTGCGCCCAGGGCCATGCGGATGCCAATCTCGTTGGTTCGGCGGGCGACAGCGTAGGCCATGGTTCCATAAAGCCCAACGCAGCCCAGCAGCAACGCAAGAAAGCTGAAAGTAGAGCTTAGGGCAGCAAACGTCCGCTCCATGAACAAGACTTCGTCCACCACCTGCGTTTCGGTTTTCACGTCCACCACGGGTACGTCTTTGTCTACGGCGGCCGCTTCGCGACGGACGCTGGCCACCAGGCCGGGCATGCCGGCTTGTGTGCTTTTCACGGTGAAAGTCATGAACGGCCAGGAGTATGCTTTCACGTCCTCCAGGTATCCTGCCGAATTGAACAGCTGCTGATGCGAGAAGTAGGCCGTGGGCGGCACGTCTTCGCGAATCCGGGCGTACTTTACGTCGTTGGCGACCCCCACGATGGCATAGCGCACTTCTTTTTTGGAGCCTCCCAGCACTAGTTCGTGGCCCAGAGGGTTGTCGCCGTGCAGGTATTTATCTACGAATTTCTGGTTCACCACCACAACCGGGGCTGACGCCGTTGTGTCCTGCGCACCAATAGCGCGGCCCAGGCGTATGGGAATGTTCAAGGTTGAAAAATAACCAGGACCCACGATGTGCCGGTAAACCTGAGCGTGTTCAGCGGTCCCCGTGTATCCCGGAACACTGCCCGCGGTAATGCTCATGCCGGCACCTATGGCATTCCGATCAGAGAAGGTCACGGACTGCACTCCGGGGATCGCCTGCAACCGCCGCTGCATCTCCAGGTAGTACTCGTTCAGGCGCGCGTCCTTGTAGCCGTTCAATCCAGGACGGACGCTGAAGAGCAAAATGTTCTGCCGGTCAAAACCCAGTTCCACGCCTTGCAGCCGGTTCAACGTTCGCAGCAACAAACCGGCGCTTACTAACAGAAGCAGGCACATGGCAACCTGGCCTGCAACCAGGACTTTGCCCGCGGTAATCTTGCGTCCGGAAGCGCCGGAGGCCGGCTGCTTCAGAGACATCAGCAGATCGGTTCGAGTGGCGCGCAACGCAGGCGCCAGACCAAAGAGTATTCCGCTGAGAATGCAGACACCAGCAGTGAAGATCAGAATGCGGCTGTCCAGATGGAGTTCCAGGCTGATTTTTTCGCGACCGCTGGAAAGCAGCGCCACCAATACCCTGCCCGCCCATGTGGCTACGACCAATCCCAAAGCGCCGCCGCAGAATGCGAGCAATACGCTCTCGGTCAGCAACTGGCGTACGAGCCGTCCACGGCGCGCACCCAGACTTAACCGGACGGCTATCTCCCGCTGACGACAACTGGCGCGTGTGAGCAGCAGGGCCGCAACGTTGCCGCAGGCAATCAAGAGCACGGCGCCGACCATCAACATGAGCAACAGCAGAGAGCTGGAAAATTCGCGGCGCAGGTTATCCAGGCCTTGCTTAATCGGAGCCACCTGCAAGAAGGGCTTGTTGGGATCTGGAGTAGAAACGATGGCCCGTACGCTTTGGTCAAAAGATACACCTAGTTCGGCTTCGGCCTGTTGCTGACTCACGCTGTGTTTCAACCTGCCAATCACACCGATCCACCAGACTTTGGGATCGTCAAGAAAGGTCAAACCGCTGTCGGTCTTCCCATTGCGGGCCTGCTCAGCCGAGTACTTGGAAAGTGGAATGTAGAAGCCTGGCGAGCTGCCGGGCTCCAGGCCAAAGAAATCCGGCGGCGCCACGCCAACAATAGTGATTGGCAATCCGTTCAGCACAACTGGCTTGCCTGCTACCTGAGCAATGCTGCCCATGCGCTGCTGCCAGAATTTGTACGAGATAACGGCAACGGCTGGAGCCGATTCCTGATCGTCTTCCGGCAAGATCGTTCGTCCCACAACCGTCTGGACGCCGAGCCCGGCAAAGTAATTGCCCGAAACGCCTTGGATGATCGAAGATTCCGCGCGACCGTCTATGCCGATGTTGACCGCATCACTGTTCGCGGCGAAAGCAAACGTATCGGTGAAGACGTGGTTCTGCCCCTTGAACTGCTGGTAGGCAGGGTAGCTGAACGAATAGCTGGTCATTCCCTTGCCTTCGCCGCCAAAGCCGCTACCTTCCAGATCAGCCACAAACTTTTCCGGCCATTCCTTAGCGTGCCATTGCAACATCACGAGCTGCTGAGGGTCTTCCACCGGCAGCAGGCGCAGCATGATGGCATCAATCGCACTGAAGATGGCCGTGTTGGCTCCGATGCCGAGCGCCAGAGATGCAATCACCACCACGGAAAATCCAGGATTGCGCGCCAGCATGCGTAACGCATAACGCAGATCTTGTGCCAGGCTTTGCAGGAATTGCAGTCCGCGTTGCTCACGGTAGGTTTCTTGCGTTTGGGCGACGCCACCAAAGTTTTTGAGTGCCGCTTGCCGGGCGTCTTCCGCGGACATCCCCTTGCGGCGGTTTTCCTCTTCCAGCATCGCCAGATGAGCGCGGATTTCCTGATCCAGTTCAAAATCCTGGCGGTGATGGCCAAACAAGCCTTTGATTCGCGCGCCGAGCTGTCGCAACCTGTCCATAAACAAGGGTCTCCGCGGGAGATCACCGGCAACGCGGGACCTCCTGTTGGCATTCAACATGAATAGACTCCTTTTCCTTTTGAATGTCAACAGGAGAGTCGCGCTGACCCTTTGGCTGGCCGTCACCAGACCTGCTCTTCCTATCATCCCGTGTTCTTGTAGGTCACTTTGAGTACCGGAGGATTCTCGAGCATCTGGTTATAGTGCTCTTTAATGTAAGAGTTGGTTACGCCGTACTGATCTGTAGTGGAGGCCCGCCTCTTGGCCACAACGCCGAAGCCAAAGATCTTGTGACCGTTCCACTGGTAGAGGAACTGACAGCTCCGGCTGAAGAGCACGTTGTCATTGGTGACTTGGTATTTGACATTGAAGCGGCCGTCACGATAGATGGTGACCGTGGCCGCCCAATCGATGCCATCGTGCCCCTCGTAATCGAAACTCTTATAGGAAGGCCTCACGGTGAATACGAAAGGCAGCGCCTTCTTCCCGGCTTCCGATGCAATCTCGAGCTGCGCCTTTTGACTCGCGCCCAACCCCAGAGCCCCCACGCCCCACTTGATGCTAAAGGGGAGCGCCACCGTGGTGGTTTTTCCGGCTGCGATCACCACCTCCTGCAATGGCAGACTCACACCCCCAGGCAAGCTAGTAGCGTGGATTTTCACGTGCTGCTCAGTTTTCTCACTGTTGATCAAAGTCATGTTCAGCGGTGATGGATAGGACTGGCTCGGGACGTAGCTCTCCGGGAAATAGATTGCATCTTCATTGGCTTCCAGCGTAGCCATGATTCCCAGACGGAGTCCGTGGAAGTTCTCTGCGACCGGGACATCGGCGGTCCAACCGGCGCCTTGCGCGCGTAGGTGGCCGCTGTAATTTCCTGACGCCGGTCCGTTAGCGAGATCGAGCACCGGCGCG
>JANXPR010000022.1 GCA_025357215.1 Acidobacteriaceae bacterium
CGAATAATACCGGCGTCGCTGGTGAAAATGCCAACTAGGTGCGGTGCAAAGAGCAAGAACACCAGTGACACTCCACCCAGAAAGATCATGTTCAGAAATGCCGAGCGCCACACGGATTGCTCCGCGCGATCCGGCTGCTTGGCGCCCAGATTCTGTCCGACAAGCGTAGCCGCGGCGGCGCCCAGTCCCCAGGACGGCATGATGGAAAAAATCACAATGCGTATGGCAATGGTATAACCGGCCGTGGCTGCGCTGCCGAACGACTGCACCATGCGAACCATGAGGACCCAACTGGAGGTAGCGATGGCAAATTGAAAAGCTCCGGTACCGGCCAGCCGAACGATGTTCAGCATCACTTTGCCGACCACGCGGATATGTTTGCGCATCACTTGTAGATGCGCGCTGCCTTTGCTCAGCACATAAAGTTGATACGCAATGCCGATGCTGCGGCCAATCGTGGTGGAAACCGCGGCTCCCGTCACGCCGAGTTTGGGGAATGGTCCCAGGCCGCGAATCAAACACGGATCAAGGATGATGTTGATCCAGTTGGCGAGCCAGAGAACACGCATGGCCACAGCGGCATCTCCGGCTCCGCGAAAGATGGCGTTGATCAAATACAACATCACGATCACGCCAGACGTGCTCAGCATGATTCGGGAGTAAGTCGTTCCCGTCTGCAGGATTCCTGGGCTCGATTTCATAAAGACCAAGAGCCTTGGGGCGAGTGGGAAGAAGACGAGAAATACTGCCACCGATACCGCCACCCCAATCAAGATGGCTTGGACCGCAGCGTCGGCGGCGCCATCTTTGTCACGCTCGCCGATGCGCCGTGCAACAACGGCTGTAGTTCCCATACTCAGGCCGATGGCTAGGGCCATGACCATCACAAGGATTCCTTCAGTGAGTCCAACCGTGGCGGTGGCGTCGGCACCGAGATGCGCAACAAAGAAGATGTCTACGATGCCGAAGAGCGATTCCATGGCCATTTCCAAAACCATCGGCACAGCCAGAAAGAAGATGGCGCGGTTCATGGAGATCGCGGTGAAATCCTGGCGCGACCCAAGCACGGCCTCTTTGAGTAGCGAGAGCCAATTCGTCTTGGCGCTAATTGGTGCGGTATTCGAAGTCTCGGGGGATACGACTAAACTCACTTGCTTCTCTCCATGCAGCTTGTCTGGACAATGGACTAGACAGGCGGAACACACACTTGTTGCGGGAAAGTCAGCCGCAAGAAATTCCAGCGGCGAACGAGAGCGGACTACCTGGAGAGGCGCATAGGCGTAAATGATTTTTTACCACAGGCCGCGCGGGAAAAGCAAAACGCGGCCTGCGGGTTTGTGACGGTTTTTTCGAAAAGCCGAGCGAGTTATTTCTTTACGTACAATTCCGGAAACATCTCTCTCAGGTGGTCCAACTTGGGCAGATCATTGATGGCGATATAAGGCTGGTCAGGGTGAAGCTCGGCATAATCCTGGTGATAGCCTTCCGCCGGATAGAAGCCCTTGAGCGGCGTGAGTTGCGTAACGATGGTCGATGAGAACGCTTTCGCTTTGTTCAACTGATCGATGTAAGCCGAGGCGATTCGCTTCTGGTCGTCATTCGAATAGAAGATCACGGAGCGATATTGCGTTCCGTAGTCCGGCCCCTGGCGATTGAGTTCCGTGGGATAGTGGGCCACGGAGAAGAAAACTTTCAGCAGCTGTCCCAGCGAAATCTTTGAAGGATCGTAGACAATTCGCACCGACTCCGCGTGGCCAGTGCTTCCGCTGCTGACGATTTCATAGTGCGCGGCTTCGGCTGGTCCGCCGGCGTAGCCGGATGTCGATGAAGTAACGCCTTTCACGTGCTTGAATACGGTCTGTATGCCCCAAAAGCAACCACCGGCGATGACCAGTGTTTCCTGTCCCGCGGTTTTGGCCAGCGGCAAGTCTTGCGCTGGTTCAGGAACCCTGGTTGCGGCGCTGGTGCTGGAACACGCCACGACGACTGCAAGTATAAGGACGGCCGAAGCCCGCAATAGCGGACGAAACGAAAAGTGCATATATTTTCTCCGGTTTGGATCTATGGCTATTCCATGAGATGGCGTTCCCCGGGTTTTGATTCAACCCTGTCGCGGATTTTTGTCAGGCAAACTTTACAAACCTCAGCGACGCCGAATTCATGCAATACCGCAAGCCGGTGGGTTGCGGACCATCGTGGAAGACGTGGCCCAGGTGCGCATCACAGCGGCGGCAGGCCACGGCGGTCCGCGTCATGCCAAAGCTGCGGTCGTTAATGGATTCAACGTTTTCTTCGGCGATGGGCTGCCAGAAACTGGGCCATCCTGTGCCGGATTCAAATTTAGTTTCTGCGTTAAAGAGCGCCGTATCGCAGCAGATACAGCGATAGATGCCCTTACCGTGTTCGTTCCAGAGCGCTCCGCTGAAAGCCATTTCAGTGTCTTCACGGCGCGTGATGTCATAAGCGTTTTCGGAAAGCTGTTTTTTCCATTCGCTATCTGTCTTTACGATTTTGGGCACGTGGACAGTGGCTTTGCGTTCACCGGCATCGCTAAATTCAACAACGGTGACTTCTTCCGGTGGACCCGCAGGTACGGAGTGACTGGCTTGTGCTGGTTCTGTTTTCTTCATACCCCAGAAGTATAAACCTGCGGCAACAGCCGCCGCTGAACCAAGAAAGGCCCGGCGCGAAGTTTTACGGCCGGAATCGTCATCGAGGTTGTTGGAGAACATCATGCTTCCTCATTCTAAATTGCATTCGGCAAACGCTTCCATCGGGATGAATCGCCACACTCGTCTATAATCCTGCGCGAGGAACTCTCCCGATGAAATCGCCGATAGTCAAAACGCATGCCGTTAAAAAGTACGCCACAGCAATCGTTCTTACAACGGCTTTTGGCTCCTGCCTTACTTTCGGCACTAGCGCCGCATTGGCGCAAAGCTCGTCCGAAGAGGGCAAGGTCGTGCGCTATGAAGTGAAGCCGAGCGAGTTGAAGTTTACGTTTGCTTCGTCGTACGCTCCGGTGGCGCGGCTCAAGTCGGGCAACATTCTTGAAGTGAATACCGTGGACTGTTTCGGCAACGCCGTAAAGAAGCCTGGCGATGCGCTCAGCCTGGCTCCCGGCGACAATCCTCTCAGCGGTCCGTTCTTCGTGGAAGGCGCGGAACCCGGCGACACGCTTGCGGTGAAAATTCTGGACATTAAAGTAGACGGCGACCAGGGCATTGGCGCGCTCGCCCCGGGATTCGGTGCGCTCAATTCCACCAACTACACGCCCATGCTGCATGAGGCGCTGAAAGAAAAAATCTGGTTCTATCCGATTGATCATGCTTCGAACACAGCTACGTTTCAGGCGCTGGATTCCAAGTACACGGTGAAGATTCCGCTGCATCCGTTTTTCGGGTGCATCGGCGTGGCGCCGGCGGGAGGGGAAGCGCGCAG
>JANXPR010000086.1 GCA_025357215.1 Acidobacteriaceae bacterium
GACGATCTTCTTTTCCGGATAACCACGCTCCACCGCGCCTTTTACAAATCGTTCGCGTTGTGCCGCCATTTCCTGCTCGTTCTTCTTGCCCATGGCGCGGCGCAGCAGGTCGGCTTCGCCCAGCGAATATCCGGCCAACACGTTGGCAATCTGCATCACTTGTTCCTGATACACGATCACGCCCAGCGTTTCTTTCAGCAGCGGTTCCAGGTCCGGCAGTTCGTATTCAACCTTGCGGCGGCCCCACTTGCGTTCGATGAAGTCATCGATCATGCCGCCTTGAATGGGTCCGGGCCGGTACAGCGCGTTCAAAGCGGTCAGGTCTTCCACGGCGTTCGGTTTGTAGCGGCGCAGCACGTCCGTCATGCCGCCGGATTCAAACTGGAATACGCCGGACGTCAATCCTGTATGGAAAACTTTTTCGTAGGTCGGCACGTCATCCAGCGGGACTTTCTCCAGATCAATCTCGTCGCCGCGCTGCCGTATGAGCTTGAGCGCATCGTCCACGATGGTGAGCGTGGTCAGCCCCAGGAAGTCCATCTTCAGCAGGCCCATCTTTTCGATGGCCTTCATGTCATACGCGGTAACAATTTCGTCGTTCTTCGTCTTGTGCAGCGGGACAAGTTCCGTCAGCGGCTGGGGCGAGATCACCACGCCGGCGGCGTGCACGCCGGAGTTACGCACCAGGCCTTCCAGCTTCAACGCTGTATCAATCAGCTCGCGGATTTGCGATTCCTTCTCATACGCCTCTTGCAGCGGCGGAGAATCTTCCAGCGCCTGGCTGATGGAAATATTCAGCGTGGTGGGCACCATCTTGGCAATGCGGTCCACGTCTGTGTAGGGGATGTCCATGGCGCGGCCCACGTCTTTAATCGCTGCCTTGGCCGCCATTGTGCCGAAGGTGATGATCTGCGCCACGTTCGCGCGCCCGTACTTTTCCGTGACGTAGTTGATCACTTCGCCGCGACGGTTCATACAGAAGTCAATGTCGATATCCGGCAGCGACACGCGTTCCGGATTCAGGAAGCGCTCAAACAGCAACTCGTTCTGCAGCGGATCAATGTCCGTGATGCCCATCGCATACGCGACGAGCGCTCCCGCCGCCGATCCACGCCCCGGACCCACGGGAATCTGGTTCTCGCGCGCGTAGCGTATGAAATCCCACACGATCAGAAAGTATCCGGAAAACTTCATCTGCTGGATGATGGCAATCTCGCGCGCCAGTCGCTGGTCGTAGTCGGATTGCGTTTTCTTCAACCGTCCCGCTGCCGCAATCGCCGACAAGTTTTCCCACCGCCGGGCCATTCCCTGCCGCGCGATGTGTTCAAAGTAGCTATCGAGCGTGAAGTTTTCAGGGACGGTAAATTCCGGAAACGGATTCTTGACCTTATTCAGTTTGAAATTGCAACGCTCGGCAATCTCCAGCGTACGTTTCAGCACGTCTTCGCGCGTGTTAAATACGCGCGCCATCTCGTCCGCGGACTTCACAAAGAACTGGTCGCCTTCAAACTTCAACCGCTGCGTATCGTGAATGCTCTTCCCGGTCTGTACGCAGACCAGCACGTCCTGCGCATGTGCGTCGTCTTCGCAAAGATAGTGGCTGTCATTCGTGGCCACCATGGGAATGCCCAGCTCTTTTTCCAGACGATACAAGTCAGGATGGATCTTGTGTTCTTCCTTCAATCCCTGGTCCTGGATTTCCACGAAAAAGTTGCCCTTGCCAAAGATGTCCTGGTAATTCAGCGCGGCTTTCTTGGCGGCTTCGTAGTTGTCGGCCAGCAGGCTCTCGCAAACTTCTCCAGCCAGGCATCCGCTCAACCCGATCAGCCCCTTGGAATGCTCGCGCAGGAAATTCTTGCTGATGCGCGGCTTGTAGTAGAAACCGTACATGCTGGCTTCGGACGTGATCTTGATCAGGTTCTTGTAGCCTTCTTCGTTTTCCGCCAGTACCAGCAGGTGGTTGTAGGTGTCGCCTTCCGGTGCCGCGCGATGGTCGTCCTTCTTGCAGATGTAGAGCTCACATCCAACGATGGGCTTGATCCCCGCCTTCTGCGCGGCATCCACGAATTCCACGGTGCCGTAGATGTTGCCGTGGTCGGTCATGGCCACGGCTTTCTGCCCCAGCGACGACACGCGCTTGATCAGGCCGTCAACGCCGCACGCGCCGTCAAGCAGCGAGTAGTCGGTATGCAAATGCAGATGGACGAATTCAGACATGGATTTTGGAAACCGATCCCTTTATCCTTTTATCCTTTCGATTATAGCCATCACCATTGCCCTTGAAGCCTGTGGAAGCACGCCTAAGTCTGTGGAAATCATGGACTTAATCCACGGTACGGCCCTCACCTTCATTCCTTATCATGTCATCTTTATAAGATTTGGCTTTTCGATCACCCGATCACCAGATCACCAGATACCCCCTAATCCCCTTCATCCCCGAAAAATAAAGACTTAGCCGATTCATCCCCGGGGATACCCCTCCGGCGCACCTACTCCTAAAAACTCAAAAGCCACAACCTTTAAGCTTCCAGGCTGCGGCGTATTTCCAGAAGGGTCACCCACCTCTGGAACAGGATTTAGCATAGCAAACAAATTGCGAAAAGTCTATCCGAAAATCACCGCTGCGGACATAAGGGACTGCACAAACTTGCCTTCCTCCTCGCCCCGATTTATCTTCCTCTCCATGCCCGACCAACCCAAATCACCAGCCGATTCCGCCCATTCCGATTTTTTCACCGCTTCGCCCCCGCGCTCAACGCCCGCGCCGGAGGATGGCTGGCCGCGATGGGCATCCATTTCGTCAGCGCCACCGCCGACGAAGTCGTTGCTGAACTGGAAATCGGTCCGCAGCATCATCAGGCGTACGGCATCGTCCACGGCGGAGTGTATTCGGGGATGATTGAAACCATCGCGTCGGTAGGCGCGGCGCTGTGGGCGCGGCAGCACCAGCAGACAGTGGTCGGTCTGGAAAATCAGACGTCTTTTTTGAATGCCGTACGGGAAGGAAAACTACGCGCGGTGGCCAAGCCACTCATGCGTGGACGTCGAACGCAAGTCTGGGCCGCCCAAATTACAGACGACAAAGGCCGCATCGCGGCCGATGGAAAAGTGAGGCTGATATCACTCGAAGCCGGCTCGGCCGTCGCCGGCGAAACCGTGCGTGTGCAAACTGTGAAGAAGTAGGTTGTCGATTGCTTTCGCGTGCTTCTTAAGTCTACCGATCCGGCATGGGGATCTTCAGTTCCCCGGTAAAGCTCAAGTTGTGGCGAACTTCCAGCAATCCGGCGCGGTCCGCGGCCCACAGGCGCAGCGCGTAGCGGTTTAGTATCTCTTTGTTGGCTTCCAGAAAATCCACCAGCAATCCCGGAGCGAGCAGTTCAAACGCCCGGATGACGTTCACCGTGCTGGCCTTGCCATTCTTATCCGAACCAGCCCAGTGGCGCAATTCAGCCATCACTTCCGGTTTTTCAAGGTTTTGCCGAACGAAGCTCTGCATTTCGTGCATGAGTGTGATGCACACATTGTCGTTGGGTTCGCCAATCATGGGGGAAAAACTCCTGGCGGTTTCCCCGGCTTGCGCCGGGGGCCCGTTTGATAGGGAGGGCCGCAGAAATGCATTCTCGGGTAATTGCCTTAGAAGATCATTAGACTTCGATTAAAGAACCTAACGCTTAAGGAGATAACCTTGGCAGGCGCTGGAAATGAGCAATTCAGAACATATAATGAGCGATTTAGAACACTTCTCGGGGTGCTCAGTTGGGAAGAGTGAAATCGCACATTGGCTGAAGCTCATTAGACCTCAAGACCTACGAATCGTCAGCCTCAGACGCTTTCGCTTTCGCGATATCTCCCAGCACGGCTTCGGTCACTCGTAGAAAATCATCCGGCTTAAGGACGATCTGCGTCCCGCGCACGCCGGCGGAAACTGAAATCACGTCCCAGAGCTGGATCGTTTCGTCAGCAAAGACCGGGAATATTTTTTTTGCGCCCAGCACCGTCACTCCACCGCGGATGTATCCGGTAAGCGGCTGCACCTCTCTTAACGGGACCATTTCCATCTTGCGATTGCCAGACAACACCGCCAGCGCTTTCAAATCGAGTTCGCAGTTTCCGGGGACCACAGCAAAGCACGGACCTTCGCGGTCGCCACGCGCCACTAGCGTCTTAAACACCTGTTCTGGTGGTAGCCCGACTTTGGCCGCTACGGACTCCGCCGCCAGATCGTCGGGGTCCACTTCATAGTCGCGAAGCTCATAGTTCACGCCCAGGCTTTCCAGCAGGCGCACGGCGTTGGTCTTCATTTTGAGACCCCAAGTTTATGCGCTAAGTTCCAGGTTCGGCCACCCGCAAAACAACGGATTTTCGACCTACATCCCCAACACTTCCCATAACTCGTTGAAAAATAAGCGAATATTGCCGGGAAGACTCTCTTGACAATCTATACTGTGTGCAATACAGTATGTGGCATACACTGTATGGCGAACAGTAGCGTGCCCACCGAGCTCCTCGAAAACCTGCGGATGGAGCTCCGCCGTGGCTGCCTGATCGTAGCCGTGTTGGCGCAGCTTCAGCAGGAGCATTACGGCTACACGCTACGCAAAGCCCTGGACGATCAGGGTCTGGCCATTGACGAAGGCACACTGTATCCCCTGCTGCGCCGGCTGGAAAGCCAGGGACTGCTGGTGAGTGAGTGGCGCGAGGAAAACAAACGCAACAAGCGGTTTTACCGCTTATCGCCCGTGGGCGAGCAGACGCTGAAGCAGTTGCTGGAAGAGTGGCACACCATCAACGCATCGCTCAGCAAGATTCTGCAGGAGGCATGAACATGTGGTCTCTGTATTTGAAAATTCTGGCCTTGAACATCGGACTGTCAAATTTCATTGTGCTGGTGGCGGGTTTCGTGCGCGGGCAGGCTTTCAAGTCCGGCGACTTCCTTTTTCCGGCGACGATCCAGTTCCTGTTGCTTTCGGTCATCTTCCTTGTGCTGGACCTGGCTCGAATCTATGACGCGAAGTCCGGCGGACGTGTTGAACCTCCGTCCTTGCGTCCGACGCCGGTGCCGGTGCCGGCAACTATCCAGCGCCCGCGCCGCGATTTTGGCGGCTCCAGAAATCACAATACTCTCGGAGAAAACATATGGAACTCCTAGAACGATATTTACAAGCCGTGCGCGGCTACCTGCTACGCTGGCGTCGCGACGACATCATCAAGGAGCTGGGTGACAACATCCTCTCGCAGATGGAAGATCGCGCCACGGAACTGGGCCGTTCGCTTTCTGAAGCCGAGCAGGGCGAAATTCTCAAGCATCATGGCCATCCCGTGGTGGCGGCGGCGCGCTACCAGCGCTTGCCCATGCAGCACCTGATCGGACCTACGCTGTTCCCGCTTTACTGGTTTGCCTTGCAAGCCATGGCCGCCATGATTGCCTTGTTTCACGGAGCGATGTTTCTGGTGTTGGTAGCCAAGGAGCACCTGATACCGGAAGCCATGGTCACCACTTGGGCTTCATTCTGGCTGTGGATCGTCGGTGCCGTCGGCATCCTCACAATCGGATTTGGCCTGATGGAATACTTTGGCAAAGGCCGGATTCCACTGACCGACCAATTCGATCCGCGTGAACTGCCTAGCCTGAAAAAGAAATCTCCGCAGGGCAATGCTATCGCTGAACTCATTCTTGGCAGCCTGTTGATTGTTGGCTGGCTTATCTTTCTGCATGCGCCCACGCCGGTATTCGCGGCGCTGATTCCCTTCCACCTGGCGCCTGTGTGGTGGCGCTTTGAGTTGCCCATGCTGCTTTCGGTGGCTCTGGGAGTTGCGGCGGCTTTCGTCCGTTTATACCGCCCGGGCCGGCCGCAGCTGCGTGCAGGTCTGCGCCTCACCAGTGATGTGGTCGGCGTCATTACTCTGTATCTGTTTCTCGGCGCTCGCGAATTCATTGTGCTGAGCCAGCAGGGAACCATGAACGACGTGGTGCAGATCGGCCGGCATGCGTTGACCACGGCGCAGATCGCCAACTATTCCGTGGCCTTGGGGCCGGCCATTGCTCTGGTCGTTTTCTTGGGAGACGGCATCGTGGAATTGGTGGGCCTTCTCCGCCGTCGGACGCCGCCGATGGCTTCATCGCAACCCATGAGCGGCATTCTGTAAGGCCGGCTCGCGCGACTTTGGTATCCAGGAGTTTGTCATGGAATTACTTGACCGTTATCTACAGGCTGTAAAGTTCTGGCTGCCGTTCGCGCAGCAGAAAGACATCATTGAAGAACTCCGCGACGAACTCCAATCGCAAATGGACGACAAGGAAGCCGAATTGCGCCGTCCGCTGACCGAAAACGAGGTCCAGGACATCATCCAGCGCAGCGGACATCCTCTGTTGGTGGCCAGCCGTTATTTGCCTCCGGGACAGTTGATTGGGCCGGTGCTCTTCCCCATCTACGCATTCGTCTTGAAGATGATCACATTCTGTTATCTGTTGCCCTGGCTGCTGGTGTGGCTGGTGATGGTGACCTTCATGCCGTCATACCGCGCGGCCCACACGGGCCTGGCTCTGCTGGGTACACTCAGTACACTTTGGAACCTGGCGTTCTATACGTTTGCTTTAGTGACGCTGGTTTTCGCGATATTTGAAAGAGTCCAGAAGAAAACCAAGTGGCTGGAGAACTGGGACCCGCGTCAACTGCCGCCCGCTGCCAAGCGCGAGTTGCGCAAGCAGCGCCAGCCGCGCTGGGAATCGCTCACCGGACTGGTCTCCAGCATTCTGATGCTCATCGCGTGGCTGGCATTGCCGAGGTTTTCCCAGCAGTTGTTTGCCCCGGCCAGCGGAATCCTGGCGCTGGCGCCGGGACTGCGTTCTTACTATCTGCCCATCCTGCTGTTGATGTCGGTTGAAATCGCGCTGCACGGAATCATGTTGTGGCGTCCGAGTTGGACCTGGCTTCCCTCCGCGGTGAGGCTGGTCACTACGGCGGTCACGCTCAAACTGGTTATGTCCGCGACGCAGTTCTACCCGTATATCGTGTGGGTGACTCCGGCTACGCGTTCAGCCCACGATTTGGCAAGCGTCAACCAGCTCAACGAAACCATCTTGATGTTGAACATCACTTTCAGTCTTGGGATTGCGCTGATAGTGGCGCTATGCGTCTACGCGGGCCAGAGCGCGCTAAGGCTGTGGCGATACTTGCAGCCGCGCTTTGCCGGTCCGGGAAATCCGGGTGCGCTCAGTCGTTCGCGGTTGTTCTAGCACGAATCTATTTGTGGTACAAAAACTAGTTTTCTGTGCTACAATTAGTGATCATGCTGGGAGATCGAAAGAAAAAAACTGTTGCCTCTGTTTCTTCAACAACTCAATCGTCCAGACTGAAAGACGTTATGACCATGGCGACAGAGAGTGGGCTGCTGCGCGGCTCGCGCACCAAGGTTGTGCGTGGTCGCATGCCGGAAGCACTGGTGGCACAGGCTAAAGCTCGTAGCGGCGTCAAGTCGGACACTGGATTGATCCAGTTGGCTCTGGCTACCCTTGCCGTGGCGGACGACTACCCTGAATGGCTTCTCTCCCGGCGAGCAACTTTGCCCCAGGACATTGATCTGGAGTTTTGAATTTTTTATAGCCTTGTTTACCGCCCTTGATGTTGCGGCGTTCATTTGACGGCCGGTTGATTCCCGCACTGGAAAACTTTTGCACGAATGACTTCTAAGAGTAAGCCTTCTCCATTTCGAACGACCTTGCGACGTTTGAAACCAGAAAAACATCTGGCTCAGCTCAAACCGCGTCCTCACGCTCGGCTGCAATTTGTGCATACAGCCACTACCGAACACTCAAAGCTGTTGTACGACACTACAGTTTACGTTGACGTCCTGCAGGGCCGCTTTCCCCCGAATGCGGAATTATTCCTCCGCGCCGCCGAAGCCTGGCACTCGACTGTTACCGGAGCCGAACTAGCGACGCTTTGTGGTCTGCTCGATCCACGGCGCCTTGAAAGTCGCGCAGTCGTCGAACAGGTTTCGGCTGTTATCGACCGCCGCCCCGGGCACCGAACGCTCGCACCAGACCGCGAAATTTGGGATGCGGCCGGAGTACTAGCTGGCATACTCGCGCGCTTGCAGCAATATTCTCGTGCTGATCGCCGCCGCGCACTCAACGACGCTCTTGTATTTTCTACGGCCCGGAAATATGGGCTCACCGTGCTGACCCGTAACGTGACCGACTTCGACTTTCTACAACAGCTCGATCCAGCCGGGAAAGTGTTGTTTTACCTGGTCTAACAGATAGGACGCAGGCGTCTTTTCGGACCGTTTCAGCCACATCCCCTTCAACCGCCCATTATTAAGCTTTTTAACTTCGTTCTAATCCATCAACAAGAAAAAGCCGTGATTATCTAAAGTAAGTAAGAAACGCCAACTAGTCGACGGCGAACCCCCGCTTCTAACAATCCCCAGTTGAGGCTAAATGCCGTGAATTTGTTCAGAATGCTTTTTCAACCCTTCGTGCGCTGCTGGCACACCCGCCGCGGACCCATACTAACTTGCCGCACCCACCAGGAACGCTCCGGTAGCTCGCCACAGACCGGGACCTACTGCGTGTGCATGGATTGCGGAAAACAGTTTGCTTATGACTGGCAGCGGATGCGGTTCGTGGACGAGGAAAAGAGCCGCTTCCAGATGATCGCCAATAAAGCTGTAGGGATGTAAGGAAGAA
Organism: Acidobacteriaceae bacterium; assembly: GCA_025357215.1. Lineage (GTDB taxonomy): Bacteria > Acidobacteriota > Terriglobia > Terriglobales > Acidobacteriaceae > Angelobacter. Next base: position 8,693 of record JANXPR010000086.1, read on the forward strand.
ATCGCCAGGACCCGGCTCTTCAGAGATCCGTCGGTTCGTACCGCGGATCCTGCGCCCTAACTAGCGCTTGCCTTTTTTCTTGCCTGCCGGCTTCTTGGGTGCCGGTTTCTTCGGCGCGGGCTTTTTGGCCGCAGGCTTTTTAGCGGCGGGCTTTTTCGCCGGTTTGGCCGGCTTAGCGGGTTTCTTGGCAGCGGGCTTTGCCGCGGCTTTCGCCGGAACAGCTTCTTTCTTTCCAGCAGGTAGCGCGTCTTTGGCCGCCACAACGGGAGCAGGTTTCCCGGCAACAGGTTTTCCGGGTACTGGCTTTCCCGCAACTGGTTTTCCGGCAATCAGCGCAGGCTTGCCGCCCACTGGAACAGGCGCTGGAGTGCCCGCAACGGCCAAAGCATTTTTGGGCTTGCGTCCGCGCTTCTTGGGTCCACCTTCAACCACCGCAGGACCAGCCGCAACCGGTGCTCCGGGACCAACTTCTTTTTTCGCTCCACGTCCGCGACGCGGCGGAGGTGGTGGTGGCGGTTCCGGCGGCGAATACGGTGTAAGGAATTTTACGATTTCGGTATGCGAGCGCAGTTTTCCGTCCAGTAACAGAAGGAAAGCTTCGTCGTGGATCTTCTTCCAGTCCGGATGTTCCGGCGTGATTCGCAGTTCCGGCATTTCCGGGAATGGCAGCTTCTGCCGTACCAAGGGCCACTTGGTAAGGAAGTTTTTGATCTTCTGCTCAACCGCGGCAGGTCGCGACGTAATTGCCGTGAATAACAACGTGTCCGGACGGCAATTCATAAAAAACTTCCATGCCTGTGACGGTAAGACCAGGTCTTTGGCCATAACGCGCTTGGCAAAATCCTTGGCTTCGTCTTCCAGTTTGCGCCAGCGTTCGATGAACCCCTTGTTGGGGATCTGCTTTTGCATGGCGGAGACATCCTTGTCCGCCAGCTTCTTGGTGAGGAAGTGCATCACGATGGTGCCGGCGTCAGGATTCAGGCCCACGTCCTGCATCTGCTGTTTCACCTTGAACATATGCGCCAGGCCGGAGGAATCCGCCTTGGCCACGGACATGTGAGGAACCAGCACCTTCAGCCAGTCTTCTTTTTCCAGCGTTTTCAGTACTTCGATCGGGTTCTCTTCGTGCGCCAGTTGTTCAATTTCATGGCCCAGCGCGCGGTCGGAGATATTTTCGATGTAGTTGTTTTCTTTCGCTGCGTCGTAACGCGCCTGGGTGCGTTCTTCCAGCGTCCAGTGGAAACGCGAACACAGCCGTGTGGCCCTGATCAGCCGCGAAGGCTCTTCATAAAAAGCGTAATTGTGCAGAATGCGCAGGACTTTCAGTTCAATGTCCGCAACGCCGTTGAAGGGGTCCGTCAGCAGGCCGCGTGAGCCGGGATTCAATGAGAGCGCCATGGCGTTGACCGTGAAATCGCGGCGTCGCATGTCGTCATAAATCGTACCGGGTGTAGTCTCTGGCGGCTTGCCCGGTTTATCGTAACGTTCCGAGCGTGTGCTGGTAACTTCCGCGCGGACGTTGCCTCCCAGCAGCAACATGATGGAGCGCGTGGCCTCGTCCGTGCCTTCCATCACCACGCCGGCTTTTTCAAAATCTTTTTGCAGCTTAAGGGCGTTGCCCTGCACGGCAAAGTCGAGATCGCGGATGATAAAACCGCTAATGATGTCACGGACCGCGCCGCCCGTGAGGAAAACGTTCATTTCATGGGCGCGTGCGATGTCCGTCACCAGCGCCAGAGCGCGCTGTTGATCCGGCGTCAGCCGGGTTTCCATCAGATATATAAAGTCAGCCATCAGGTCAGAATTACACAGACTACCCGCCCGGCCCTAAAGCCGGCCGGTTTCACGCTTTCCTGGATTCTCCGTAAGTTGCACTTTATACAAGGCTTAGACGGCCACCGCAGGACCTGCACAAACTCGAAACAATATCACAAAGGTTAACCTTTTGGC
>JANXPR010000102.1 GCA_025357215.1 Acidobacteriaceae bacterium
CTGGTGGAGATCATCGAAGAGGCCGCCGACTTTCACATGGGCGGACTGAAAAAGCGCGGCCCCTCGCATCTTGATTTTATTTTCAATCCGCAACAGAAGTCGGCGCTCAGCTTGATACAGAACGCGGTGGCGGAGAAGAAGTTTTCTGTTTCGCTGCTGCACGGCGTTACTGGGTCGGGCAAGACGGCCGTCTATCTGGCAGCGATGCAGGCGGTGCTGGAGGCCGGACGCGCGGCGATTCTTCTGGTCCCGGAGATCGGCCTTACTCCGGCAGCGGCGGCGAACCTGCATCAAGTTTTCGGCGAGCAAGTGGCAATTTTGCATTCTGCGCTTTCCGGCGACGAACGCGCCGAGCAATGGCATCGCATTCGTCGTGGAGAAGCACGGATTGTCGTCGGGACACGGTCGGCGGTCTTTGCTCCGGTCGAAGATTTGGCGCTGATCGTTGTCGACGAAGAACACGATTCGTCGTACAAGCAGGAAGAGACGCCGCGTTACAACGGACGCGACGTGGCGGTGATGCGCGGCAAGCTGTGCAATGCCGCGGTGGTGCTGGCGTCGGCTACGCCCTCGATTGAGTCGTATCACAACACTCAAGTCCACAAGTACAAGCTGATCGAACTCACAGAGCGCGTGGAGCGGCGTCCGCTGCCGATGGTGGAAGTGGTGGACATGAAGTCTGACTTCCAGCAAGTCGGCGAAGACAGGTTGTTCTCGCGGCAACTGGTGGAAGAAGTCACAGGATGTCTGGCGCGCGGCGAGCAAGCGATGATCCTGCTAAACCGGCGCGGGTATTCGTCCATCGTTTTGTGCCGAGCGTGCGGCGAGTCGTTGCAATGCAAGAACTGTTCCATCGCGCTCACTTATCACAAGGCCGGATACCGTATGGAATGCCACTACTGCGGCTATCGCCAGGCGGTGCCCAAGGTTTGTCCGCAATGCCAGAGTGAGCATATTTATTTTCTGGGAGCTGGCTCGGAGAAAGTGGAAGAGCTGCTGCACGCGGCGTTTCCCATGGCTCGCATCGGACGCCTGGACCGCGATACCGTGCGCACGCGGCATGATTTTGAGCGCGTGCTCAATCAGTTTCATGCAGGCGAGATCAATCTACTCGTCGGCACGCAGATGATCGCCAAGGGGCATGACGTACATGGCGTGACGCTGGTGGGCGTGGTCGGCGCGGACTACGCGCTGGGCTTTCCAGATTTTCGCGCCGCGGAGCGTACGTTCCAATTGCTTACGCAGGTGGCGGGGCGCGCCGGGCGCGGCGAGACTCCGGGCAAGGTTGTGTTGCAAACTTTCCATCCCGATCACTACGCCATTGAGTTTGCGCAGCGTCACGATTACGCGGCGTTCTATGAAAAAGAAGTCCGCTACCGCAAGTGGATGCACTATCCGCCGTTCAGCGCACTGGCCAACGTGCTGGTGCGGAGTGACAAGCTGGAACAAACTTTGCAATGGACGGGCAAGATTGGCCGCTGGTTTGAATCCACACGCAACGAAGGCGTGCGTGTGTTGGGGCCGTCCGTGGCGCCCATCATGCGGCTAAAGCGCGATTATCGGTACCACTTTATAGTGAAGGCCGGCGGACGCGAGAAACTCAACGCCGCGTTGCGACGGATGATAAGCTTCGCCGAGGAAGAAAAGATCCCGCGCACCAACCTGATTGTGGACGTGGACGCGCTGTCGTTGCTCTAGTGGCCCAACTCTAAACGCCTTACTTTGATGTTGACTGGTGCTCTCTGTGGTATTCGTCCACGATCACTCGCAAGCTCTGGTTCTGCGGCTTGCCGTCTTTGTCCGGTTGCCAGATGGGCATGGGCGATAGCGTCAGGACCAGCATCACCAAAGCGAATGCCGCGAGCCAGAGCCGTTTCTTGTCGAGCGGCGGCTGGTGCGGGACTTCAGGATGCTGGTCGCCGGTCATGCGCAAAACAATGGCCCACAAGAGCCATCCGGCCCAGCAGTACCAGCTCAAGGGTAGGAGAACAACGATCGCCAAAAGAGTAATCGGACGGTGGAGACGCGGCTTCAGGGCGAAAATAATATGTCCGCCGTCCAGTTGGCCGCCGGGAAGCAGGTTGAGGGAGGTTGCAAACATTCCCACCCACGCGCCCATGGCCACCGGATGAAGATAAAGATTGCTGAGGGCAAAGTTAGCATTGGTCGCGTTGCCCAGTGCCGCAAGCAGGCGATGCATGAGTTCGAAAATAAGTGGCGTTCCAAACGAAATGTCAGAAGCCTTTATCCCCACCGGCATGGGCATGGACAACATCAGCCCGAAAAATAAAACGGGCACGGCCACAATAAATCCGGCAATCGGCCCGGAAATGCCAATGTCGAACAAGTCGCTGCGGCTGCGTATCGGCGATTTGATTCGGATAAACGCCCCAAAGGTCCCGATCAACGTGGGCGCGGGAATAAAGAACGGCAGCGTAGCGTAGACCTTGCGCTTCACGCAAAAGAAATAATGTCCGAATTCGTGGGCGGTAAGAATTCCTAACAGAGAAAAAGAAAACGGCAGTCCCAGCTTCAGGTATTGCCAGCCTTGCAGGGCCCACTGCCAGGGCCAGTAGTCCAGCATGTCAGATGAGTCGCTGGAGATGGCGGGCAGATGGTGGTCAAAGTTGTATTGCAGGCGTGCGCCGATGCACAGCGTACTAAAAACGGTGGCCAGAAAAAGCAGAGCATGCAGCCAATAACGCCGTTTAGGCGGATGGATTACATACACTCTGATTTCCTGGCTGTCAGGATCATAGACCTGGTATTCCAGCGAAGGAGAAGATTGGTCCGGCATGGAAAACAGATAGCCCGGTTCGACTCGCCTTGATGGGCGGAGACTGCTAGTCGATGGACTGTAACTCCTTGCCTGGCTTGAAACGCACGGCTTTGCCCGGAGGAATGCTGACCTCAGCGCCGGTACGCGGGTTACGCCCAATGCCGGTCTTGCGCGGACGCACGTTGAAAACACCAAAACCACGCAACTCAATGCGTTCACCCTGGCCCAGGGCCTTCTTCATGCTTTCAAAGACGGTTTCCACCGCCAGCTCGGCTTTAGTCTTGGTGATGCCGGTCTTATTGACCACTTCGTTGATGATATCGAGCTTTATCACGGGTCAGCTCTCCTGAAAATTCTGCAAGGGGGCGTAACTTGCAGATATTATTGGACTTTCACGCCGGTTGTCAATGGGACAATCACCCAAGTAAGATGACTGGTTTGCCACACCCATAAAAACTCCCAAGAAGCACAAGGACCCTTTCATAACATGGCGATAAAAAGCGACCGCTGGATCCGCAGAATGGCCCTGGAAAACGACATGATCAATCCCTTCAATGACCGACAGATGCGTGAAGGCGTCATCTCCTACGGACTTAGTTCCTACGGCTACGATCTGCGCGTGGCCGACGAATTCAAGATCTTCACGAATGTGAACTCGTCCATAGTTGACCCCAAGCATTTCGATCCCAAGTCGTTTATTGACGTGCAAGGATCTTCCGTTCTGGTACCGCCGAATTCCTTTGCCCTGGCCCGCTCCGTGGAGTATTTCAAGATCCCGCGTGACGTGCTGACCATCTGCGTAGGCAAGTCAACTTACGCGCGGTGCGGCGTGATCGTGAACGTAACTCCCTTTGAGCCCGAGTGGGAAGGCTTTGTGACTTTGGAAATCTCCAACACCACGCCGCTGCCGGCAAAGATTTATGCCAATGAAGGCCTCTGCCAAATTCTGTTCTTCCAGGGCGACGAGCCGTGCGAAGTCAGCTACAAAGACAAAGCCGGAAAATATCAGAAGCAGCAGGGAATCGTGTTGCCGAAGCTATAGGAAGAAATTTAACCACAGAGGCCGCAGAGGAACACCGAGATTGTCCTCTCTCTTGGGCCCTCTGTCTTTTCACCACGGAGACACGGAGACACGGAGAAAAATTGGGTCGCGATGGCCCGGATGCTTCACGCCGACCCAGGCAGACTGCACTCCGACACTTATTGCCGACGCGACACCCTTTACGTAGAGACGTAGCACTGCTACGTCTCACTCATCGACTCTCAAGAACGCCATCGGCGAGTTACCACATCGCAATAGGTCCCGAAAATCCAGCGCCGTAGGCGCGAAATAGTCTAGCCCACTCTGAGGCGAGCGAATGCGAAGCCGTAAGGGTGGGTAGGCGGACGAAAAAATCTCAAGCCCCGGCGGGGCGACACCTTCTGCCCAACGTCCACATCCATCAAATTGTTAAAGAACGTGTATTTCGGCCGCCTGGGCGGCTCTTTTCTTCGCGATCAAATGCAATTACTGTTCGTCACCGACAAAACTTTCCTGCTCTTCCTCAAAATCCACGCGTCCCACGTTGCTGAGCGCCAGTTGCAGGTAGTACCCCAGTATCGACGCCTGCTTGTAGTCTAGCTTTCCATCCACCACCGCTTGCGCTCCCTGGGCAATCGCTCCGTGGATACCGTTGGCATCGGCCAGATTCGGCAACTTGATCTTCTCCGGACGCGCCTCTTCCAACATCAGGTGCATGTGGCAAAACTTCTTCCCGCGTACCCGCGGAGCCCGGCACGTCGCGCCGTTCGCCTTCTCATAGCGGCATCGCGGAGCGGTGTTGGCCCGTTCAATCGTGATCTTCATCCGGTTGAAAATCTTTTGGTTCATCGCGTCAAATTCCAGGGCTTTTTCCTGCAACAGCGGGTCCTGTTCCACGCACGCCCGGTAAGCTTGAAAACACTCTCCCAGTTGCTTCAGCAACTGGCCCGGACGGGTCTCCGGCCATGCCTGCCTCTCCTGGTCTTGATGTTCCCGCGCTCTGCGCTCATCGCGATGCCTTAACAGCGCCGACCGCTCTTCCTGCGTCCGCGCTTTGTACCACAACGCGCGCTCTTCTTCCGTGAAACCCATCGCGTCTTCCCCTGGTCCGTAACCAAACCCATCGGTCACGCCATAGGGAGTAGCATTGCCTTCCATAAATTGCTCCTTGCCGTTTGTTACTTTTCTTTGCTCTTCTCCGATTCGGGTTGCGGTCCTCAAATTACCCGATTACCAAATTACTCAATTACCAATTTCCTCCTCCCCCACCCCGGCATATCGCCCCTATTGAAAACAAAGGCCCAACCTCAATTCGACCGAACGGTCACCGAACGGTCGAAGCCTCGTTCTTGCCTGATTTCGCCCTCGAATCTCGGTGTTTCCGTTTTTTCTCAGACTTAGGCTAATTGCCAACTGCCATTTGCTACTTCCTCTAGAGAATATATAGAAAATCACGCCAAAGCGTAGCGCAATTGATGGAGAATGTAAAGCGAATAGTTAATGGAAAATAGGATTGGCACTGGCACCCGCTTACTCTGGGGACCAGGTGCAAGCTGTAACATGCATATGTGGGGAGTTTAGTTTTCAAACTATGCGTATAGAGTGGAGATGTATCTACTTATTCCGATTGTCTTTCTGCAACCAGCTTTGCAGCACGCTCAAATTGTTTTTTAACCTGCTCTCGTGGTCCAACATTTTGGCGTCCCTGTAGACCTCTAGCGCTGATTCTAAAGCTGCCACTGCCTTCTCCAGTCGCTCGATTCCGCCTTCCCGTTCCACCAACATTGTTAGCGTATTGCCGAGGTTGTTCTGCGTCCCCGCCCAATCTAGCGGCACCCGCTCCCTCGTTCGTTCCTTGAGTGCTTCGCTAAAGGCCACCAGCGCTTCCTCTAGCCGCTTTGTCCCGCTCTCTTGTTGGCCTAATATTCTCAGCGTTACGCCGAGGTTGTTTTGCGTTCCCGCCCACTCTAACGGTACCCGTTCTCTTGTGCGTTCCTGGAGAGCTTCGCGATACGCCTTTATCGCCTCCTCTAGTAATTCTGTCTCTCTCCTACGCTCTCCCAACCTCGTAAGTGCAACGCCAAGGTTGTTCTGTGTCGTCGCCCAATCCAGAGGTACTCGTTCCCGCGTACGTTCTTTAAGTGCTTCGTGATAAGCTGTGACCGCTTCTTTCAGGTGCTCTGTCCCGCTCTCCCGATCAGCCAATGCACGAAGAGCGGTACCAAGATTATTCTGAGTCATCGCCCAATCGAGGGGTACGCGTTCCCGAGTCCTTTCCCTTAGAGCTTCGCGATAGGCCGTCACAGCCTCTTCCAGGTGCTCCGTCCCGCTTTCCCGTTCACCCAATGCCTTTAGCGCATTGCCGAGGTTGTTCTGGGATCCGGCCCACAATAGCGGAACTCTCTCACGATTGTGTTCCTCAAGCGCTTCTTGAAAAGCGTTCACTGCTTCCTCCAGCCGTGCCGTTCCGCTCTCCCGATCTCCCAATACCCTCAGCACGCCGCCAAGATTGCTTTGCGTCTTCGCCCATTCCAAGGGTTCGCGCGCTCTCGTGCGTTCCTCGAGAGCGCTACGTAGTGCGGTGACCGCTTCCTCCAGCCGCGCCGTTCCGCTTTCCCGTTCCCCCAATACTTGCAGCACATTGCCCAGATTGTTTTGCGTCATCGCCCAATCTAAGGGCATATTTTCTCGAGTGTATTCCTTAAGCGCTTCGAGAAAGGCGGTCACCGCCTCCTCCAGTCGCTTCGTTCCACTCTCCCGCCGTCCCAGCACTCGCAGGGCACTCCCTAGGTTGTTCTGCATCATTGCCCAATCCAGTGGCACACGTTCACGCGTGTATTCCTTGAGTGCTTCGCGGTAGGCGGCTACGGCTTTCTCCAGCAGTTCCGTCCCGCTTTCTACCTTTGCTTTGATATCTTCAGTGTATGGCCTGAGAATCACATTCTGGCACTATTAGCTTTAGTTCTAGGTGTACCAGCTCTTCTGTTACTAGATGGAGGTTTCAGGAATCGTATTATATCCATAGTTACGCTCGTGTTGGTCATATTCAGAT
>JANXPR010000114.1 GCA_025357215.1 Acidobacteriaceae bacterium
CTCTGAAGGCGACGCGGTTACCGGCACAGTCTTTGTGGCCAAGCAGGGTGACATCGTGGACCGCCGCTACCGCATCGTGCAGATCGCCACCGCATACGTGGTGATTGAAGACGTGTTCACCAACAACAAGCAACAAATCCCGCTTACCGCACGATAGTCACGCGCGGCGCGGGCAGGTTTCAGTATGAAGTTATTGAAGAAAATCAAGCAATCGCAGTCCAGCCAGGAAGGCTATGTGCTGATCGCCGTGATGCTGCTCATCACTCTGATGATCATCGCCATGAGCATTGAAATTCCGCGGATTGCCCAGGTGGTCAAGCGCACCAAGGAAGAGGAACTGGTCAACCGCGGCAAGCAGTACGCCATGGCCATCAAGCGCTTCTATCACAAGAACGGACGATATCCTTCCTCGATTCAGCAACTGGAAGACACCAACCATATTCGCTTCCTGCGCAAGAAATACAAAGACCCCTTCGCAAAAGAAGATGCGGAGTGGCACCTGGTCCACGTGGGTGAAGCCCAGATCAAGATTCCTACTCCCAACCCCGGACTGCAGGGCAGCGGCAATCCCGGCCTGGGGAACGCTCTGCCTCCCTCTGGAGGCAACCAGGTACCAGTCCAACAACCCAATGGCATCGCCGGCGTCCAACAGCCGGGAGCACAACCTGGGGCAGGCCAGTCAGGGCAGTTGGGATCGCTGAAGACCTCAGACATTGGCAATGGACAATCCGTGGGCGGCGGATTCATCATTGGCGTCGCCAGCAACAGCAAAGCTGAAGGCATCAAGGAATTCAACGAGAAGACCCACTACAACGAGTGGCTGTTTGTTTTCGATCCACGTCTGGAACAAGGCGGCGGCTCTGGAATTACCGTGGCTGCACCAGGTGCGGCCGGCGCCGGTTCAAATCTGCCTCCGGGTAGCCTGGGAACAATGGGCACGCCGACGCCAAGTCCGAAGTAGAATTCATTTCCCGGCAACTTGAACCGATTTCTAAAGGAACATTTCAAACATGCAAAAGCCCCGCCAATCAAGCGGGGCTTTTTTGTTGCGAAAATCTGTTTTTAGTTCTGGCGCTGAAGCGGCTTAAACGTTGAAGGACGATCCGCAGCCGCAGGTGCTCTTCACGTTCGGATTTTCGAACTTGAAGCCGGCAGCTTCCAGGGTCTCAACGTAATCCACGGTGCAGCCGTTCAGGTACATGGCGGAAGTGGCATCGACGAAGACTTTCAAACCTTCAAAGGTGTAGGTCTTGTCCATCATGCCGGGGGCGTTCTCAAAAGACATGGAGTATGAGAAGCCGGAACAGCCGCCGCCCACTACGCCGATGCGCAGGCCGGCTGGTAGCGGATCCTGCTGCCCCATGATTTCCTTCACCTTGGAAACCGCAGTCGACGTAAGCGCGACGGGGGTCTTGGGGGTGGTCTCAACATTGGGGGTGGTCTCAACATTGGGGTTGGGCTCAACATTGGGAGTGGTCGTGGTTGCCATTGATTTCTCCTTGGGGATTAGCGGTCCGTTAAAACAAGACCATTATAGTACAGATTCGGGCCCAGGTTCCAATAGCCCCTGGGCTGGGCCATTCCCAGCACCTGTTTACCTGGCCCGCAGCCATTAGATGATATTAAGGGCCAGAACGGCGCGCGGAAAATCGCCTTCGAGATAAAAATATCCTTGATTCAACGTTAAAAATACAGGGCTATAATGGGCTGAGGTTCCACATACCCCGGGGCATTTCAAGCTTGGAATGGCCCCTTTGAGTAAGCGGGACTGCTTCCAAATTGGTTGCGAAGGCGGTGTCCGATGATCTTTGGACTGCTTATCACTTGGGGCAGCTTGACTGCGATCCTGATCGTTCTCCTCATTTATCGCGGCACACTCGAGATGCACGAAGACGACCAACTCTTCCTGGACAGCGCTGAAGACCACATGCAAAAAGAACAGCAGGAACTCCTGGTGAAGATGGACAAGCTCACGCCATGGGTGCGCGTTCTGGGCACATGCTCCGCCGTGCTGATCGTGTTGATCGGCGGCATCTGGTTCTTCTCCAACCTTACCCGCTAGCGGCAAGGCCAGGAACTGTGGTCATGGGTCGCGAGACGAACTCTTGCGGCGACGATGTGAAAGTTTGCGTTTGCTTCTTCCGAACGAATTGGGAACTAGCCTACTTGGTTCTTTCTCCCTCTTAGCCCAGTGTCGCGAAGCGATCTCAACGAAGAATTCGTAAGGGCGACGCCGACTTGCGCGCCGAGCCCGCTGCCGCGAGCGCACATCGGTCTTCAGGAATACAACGCTCTTCAGCGGTCTGTCGCGTAGCGACCTCAAATAATGGTGCGAAAGGGGGGACTCGAACCCCCACGCCTTGCGGCGCCAGATCCTAAGTCTGGTGCGTCTGCCAATTCCGCCACTTTCGCATTTGTATAACTCTTTTTACTTCCCTGCCCGTTATTGTAAATGCATCCGCGCAAGAGCGAAAAAGCGAGATGGCAAATCAAGTTTTCGAGATACGACAAATTCATTTCCACTCACCTTGTATCTGAAAAGCTGCCCAGTAATAAGGCGCGTTCCAGCGCTTCTGCTTCCACATTCTGACTTGGGCCGCACGCAGAGCCGCGGCCGGGGTCTGGTTGTCTCGCTCCATGGCCCGGTAGAAATCGGCCATGAGCTTTGCCGTTGCCAGATCAGAAACATTCCACAAGCTGGCCACGACGCGAGTGGCTCCGGCATACATGAAACCGCGCGTCAAACCGATCAACCCTTCACCACTGATCTCTTTGCCCAGTCCGGTTTCACACGCGCTTAGCACGACCAGGTCAGCGGGCAGGTTCATGCTGTAAATGTCCTGGAGAGAAAGAAAACCATCCTGTGGCTCGCCATTCTTATTGACCAGGGAAAGAACCAGGCCGGAAAGCTCCGGATGCTCACTGTTGAGAAGACCGTGTGTAGCAAAATGGACGATCCTGTACTGGCTCAGTTGCGCACTCGTGGCCGTGGCGCGACTTGCGTTGAAGTCGACCGCTTCCAAACTCGCACCTTGCGGCGTTACAGCCAGAATTGCATCGGCTTCCTGCCGGGAGAAAAGCAGACGAGACAGGTCCAACTGGCCGTTACGGCTCATGCCAAGGTCCGTGGCGGAGCGCGTCAACAAGCTGGCGGATAGTGAAGAGTTGAGTTGATCTGGAACGCCCGCCTGGGGCTCAAGCACTTTTACTTTTGACGAAGGCTGCGCGTCGATCCTTGAATCCTCCTTGCTGAATACAGGGTCGGCGAGCACCGCAACAGCGCTGGGCGCGGGCTTGCGGTTGGTTTCCTGCTGCCGCAACAACGCCAATACCGAAGCCGAAGGTAGATTGATGATTTCGTGATTGAGGGCCAGAGGCGTTGCGGGAGCCGCGTTGGCCAACGAGTTCCTCGTCTGAGATCCTCCCGGCGCGAAGGGCTTCGGCGCAACCGAACCCGCGGAGCCGGACCGGCTTGGAGCGGCAAACAACGCTGGCTCCGGCAGCGCCGCAAAAGGAACGTAATGCAGAGCGCCGTCGGCGACAAGCAGCAGCCTCTTGTTTTTCAGTCGCACGGCCACCGGCGTCAGTATCATGCGGCTCAACTCCGCCGCGGCAGGCGCAAAGTCACGTTCAGCACGACTCCATCGTTGCTGCCGCTGGGCGACGGTTTCGTCCTTAACGCTTTTGTTGCGGGCGGTGAGCAGCTCATAGACACGGCGCGATTGCTTCTCGATTTCCGACCGCTTCGGCAATTCAAAAACTTCAAGTGAATCTGGTGTTACCGCAAACACGTAGCTGCGCTCTTCGCCCAGCGAGTACTCTAGGAGCAGCGTGTTCCGGTCCAGCAGTTGCCGCTGTATTTCTTGCGAGCTTAGCGGACGCGGCTGCGTCAGTGCGGCGTAGGACGGCGCCCTGGAGCGAATCTGGGCTTCAATCTCCTGGTATTCGGAGTTGAGGCCGCTGATTTCCTTGTCGACGGCCGTCACCTGCTCCGGCGTGTGCTTACCGGACAGGATTCGTATTCGACGCTCGACTTTTGCGGTGATGTCTGATCGAAGAGACTGCTCCTTTTCCAGCAGCTCGTGGTTGGCGCCATGCCGAAGATTGAGTTGGGCGAACGTCAATACATCCAGCATGGTACGGGCGCGAAAATTTTCCAGTACCTGAAGGGCCGCGGCATTCTGCCTGCCTGAAACCAGGAGGCCAATGTAGTCTGTATAAAACTTTCCGTGGGACGCCCTATACCCGGCGCGCGCATCGTCGCTGCCTCCCAGACGGGCGGTTTGCGTGTCGAACGCTTCCAGTGCCTTCGCGAAGAATGTGGCGGCTCCTTCCGGATCGTGCTTTTGCAACATGACCCTACCCATGGCCGCCAGGGCCACAGCGTGCGCGTTGCTTCCCGGCGCCAGTTCCTCGCGCAAGGCCAGCGCTTCACGATAGTTCTCGCCAGCTTTGGCAAGATCGCCGGTCGTCAGCGCAACCTCACCGAGATCCATTAGCATATCCGCCACGGCAAGAGTGTGAGGGGCGCTCTTCCGCTGAATGGCCAGCGCTCTCTCATACATTTTTCCGGCATTTTCCCAGTCGCCGCGCAGAAACCTTATCTCGCCCAACCCGCCAAGAGCATGTGCCGCGCCGCGGTTGTTGATATCGACTTTTTCCGCCAGCTGCAAAGCTTCGCCGAACTGCTTTTCTGCCTGGTCCAGGTTGCCACGCTTCTGGGAAATAATTGCGAGGTTGCTCAACGCAATGGCTGCATCCGAGGCGCCCTGATTTACCTCCCGTGATATGACCAAGGATTCCTCATAGTATCGTTGCGCGCCGTCAAGATCGCCGCGCAGGCCGGCAATGTTACCCAGACCAGTAAGGCCTATCATCAGCCCGCGGCCACGCGCCCCAACATTCTGGTGAATCACGACGGACCGCCGATAACTATCTTCCGCCAGAACAAGATCACCCCGCTGACGGCTGATTGATGCTAGGTTGAGGTACATCGCCGCCATGGTGACGTTACCGGGCGCTAGAATTTCGATTTTCGCCAGCGCCTGGCGGATCAACTTCTCGGCCCGAGTCATGTCGCCGCGTTGCTCGGCCATCACCGCCACGCTGCGCAAAGTGCTCGCTGTTTCCAGACTCTCCGGAGTAAGCTTCACCCGTATATCCAGGGCCGCTTGGTAATACTCTTCCGCCTTCTCCGGGCTCCCTCTGAGCCACCAGATACCCGCAAGTCCCTGCAAGGGGTAAGCCTGTGCCAAGTCTGGCGATCGGAGTTTCAGACTGGCTTCTTCAGACTGCTCAAATAGTGCGCCTGCTTTTTCCAGATCGTTTCTGCGTCCAAAAGAGACAGCCCATGAGCTCAAGACAGAGGAAAGAATCTCGGGGTGATCGGCAGGAGCCAGAGATTCAGCCGTCTTAAAGTAGGCATCCGCGTCCTGCCATTTTCGCGCGTCGGATTGCGCTTTGCCGGCATGGGAGTAAAACCAGCACGCAAGCAAGGACTGTTGCGAAGCTGGAAGCGCGCCGGCAACTTCC
>JANXPR010000133.1 GCA_025357215.1 Acidobacteriaceae bacterium
GTCCGGCGCGGCGCTTGGGATCGATGAGCGAACGCAGGTTGTCAAAGCCATCGGCGGTGACCAGGCCAGCGGCGACGAGCTCCCACAGGCCGGTTTCGACTTCAGCTTTAAGGCGGGCGGCGCCGCGAACGATGTCGGCGAAGAAGGAAGCTCCGCGGGTGCGCAGGAATTCCAGGACTTCGCGAGCAGCGGGAGTGAGTCCTTTGATTTCCTGCTCGGCTTCCGCGTGCGCGGAGCGAACGGAAGGCAGGGCCATCCAGTCTGAGTCGTCGCGGACGAAGAAGGTGATGGGCGCTACGCTAGTGGGGACGACGCGGCGCTTGCTTGGCGCCGGTTCGGCGTCTGGTTGTTCGTCTTTGGCTTCGGCGCGCGACAGCAGCATGGCGGGGTGGGGAGAGAGGCGTCCCCAGCCGACGGCGCCGGTGAGACAGAGATGGTCGAGCATTTTGGGATCGTAGTTCATCACGCGGCGAGCCAGGACCTGGCGCTCCCAGGCGCTGGCAGGAATTTCAAACCCTTGAAGCTGGCGCAAGATTTGCAGCGTGCCGTGTTCTTCACGGAGTTGTGATCCGGGCGCGACATGTTGCCAACGCAGCAGCCAGCGCATGAAAGTGGCAGCGGTAACCGGTTCGATTTGCTTGCGCAGCGTGCCCAGAGTGAGGCGATGAATGCGGGCGAGGAGTCGGCGCTCACACCATTGTTGTTCGTCGTTGCCGAGTTTTTCGAAATGTCCGCGAAGGATGAGGCCTGTGGCTTCAATGCGCAGCAGAGTCTGGTCGACTTCTGAGGTCGTCAGACGCAAGAAGCTGGCGAGAGAGGACGCGGTGGCTGGCCCGAGATGGGAGAGCCATCCGGTGATCATGGATTTGAGAGCGTCTTCGCGGGTTGGTGCGTCTCCGGAGAGATCTGGGAGTTGGTCTTCAAACTGTGCGTCTGGGTAGAGGATGCGGAAGGTTTTGGCTTTTTCGGCGGTGACCCAGAAGAAGATGCCATTGGATTCGTTTTGCCGAGGTGTAGGTTTAGCCGACGGGTCCTCACTGGAGTTAACAAGCACAGGCAAGAGTTCCTCCACCCCGTCACGCGAAGCGCGTACCGGGGACCCCGGTGCCTGTGCCACACGGGTATGGTTGTGCGATTGGTGTGAATCTGCGTCGGCAACCTTGTGCGCAGGCGAGGGCACCTCCACCCCGCCACGCGAAGCGCGCGTCGGGGACCCCGGCGCCTGCGCTCCACCCAAACTATTGGTGCTCAACGCATCGTTCACCCAGGCTCTGGTTGCGCGGCGGGATTCGCGCAGACGTTCGAAGAAAGGCAGCCAGGTTTCCGCCGACGGACGGCCGTCGGGGGCGCGGAAGTCTTCAGGCAGAGCGATGAGCGTGTGGAGAGCGTCGGCGAGTTCGTCGGCGTCGCGGACGTCGGGCCATGCATCAGCACGGACTTCGGCGATGGCCGCAGGATCGAGGCCTCCGATTTCCTTGAGTACGGCTTCCGGCAAGGTCCGGCGCAGCTCGACGGCGCGTGCCCGGCGTTCTTCCAGAGGAGCGTCATCAAGGAACGCGTACGGATTGCTGTTGAGAATCTCGTGAGAGAAAACGGACGGCACGGGCGTATCGACAGCAATGCACTTGAGCTCGCCGGAACGTATGCGGCGCAGGACGTTCTTGAGGCCCTCCAGGTCCATGGCTTCCTGGAAGATGTCTTTCATGACTTCGCGGATCAGCGGATGGTCAGGGACCTGGATAGGGCCATCGACATTTTCCTGGCAGGCGGCGGCGTCCGGGAAGACGTTGGCGAGCAAGTCCGCCGAACGTATGCGCTGGATTTGCAGCGGAATCTTTTTGCCGTTCCAGTAGCGGGGAAGGGCGAGCGAGCGGTTGGCGTCCCAGCGCCAGCGGGTTTCAAGGAGCGGCGAAAGCAGCGCGGCTTGTTGCAGGACTTCACGCACTGTGTTTTCGTGCAGGAAGCTGAAGACGGATTCCAAGGGGAAGCTGTGTTGCTCGGCCAGAGCGATGTTCACGCCATTATCGGTGGCGGCGGCCTGGAGTTCGAAATTGAAAGAGACGCAGAAGCGCTTGCGCAGGGAAAGTCCCCAGGCTTTGTTGATGCGGGTGCCGAAGGGCGCGTGGATGATGAGCTGCATGCCGCCGCCTTCGTCAAAGAAGCGTTCGGCAATGATGGTGTCAGCGGTGGGGACGGCGCCGAGAACGGCGCGCCCGGCGACGATATATTCGATGGCTTGTTCGGCGCCAGAATCGTCGAGCCCGCATTCGGCTTTCAGCCATTCGACGGCGGCAAGAGTTTCCGGAGATTTTTGATTGACGAAGCCCGGTACTGTATTCGGCGTGAGGTCGCTGATTTTCTGGCGAAGTTCCCCGACCTGTTGCGAGAGTTCTTCGGTGCGTCCGGGGGCTTCACCCAGCCAAAAGGGAATCGAGGGCGGCGCGCCGTGCGCGTCTTCGACCAGCACGCGGCCGTTTTCAATCTTGCGGATACGCCAACTGGTGTTGCCGAGAAGGACGACGTCACCTTTCATGCTCTCGATAGCGAAGTCTTCATGGAGCGTGCCGACGTTGACGCCTTCGGGTTCGGCGACAACGGTATAGAGATTGGTTTCCGGAATGGCGCCACCATTCATGATGGCAACCATCCGCGCGCCGCGGCGGGCCTTGAGCTTGTTGTTTACGCGGTCACGATAGAGATAAGCGCCGAAACGTCCACGTTGGGAGGCGATGCCATCGGCCAGCATGGTCAGGATGTCGTCATAGTCCTTGCGCGTGAGATCGCGATAGGGATAAGCGCGCTTGACCAGGTTGAAGAGGTCGTCTTCGTCCCACTCTTCTGAACAGCAGGTGGCCACGATCTGCTGGGAGAGGATATCCAGCGGAGCTTCCGGAATGATGAGGCGGTCAAGTTCACCGATACGGATGCAGCGGAGGAGCGCGGCACATTCGATGAGTTCGTCGCGGGTGGTGACAAAGAAACGGCCTTTAGGAACGGCACCACGCCAGTGGCCGGCACGTCCGAAACGCTGGAGAGCGGCGGCGATGGAACGGGGCGAGCCGATGTGGACGGCAAGGTCGATGGAGCCTACGTCGATTCCAAGTTCGAGCGATGCGGTGGCGACCAGGACTTTGACTTCGCCGTTTTTGAGTTTGTTTTCGGCGTCGAGGCGCAATTTGCGGGAAAGGCTGCCGTGGTGCGCGGCGACCATATCTTCACCAAGCCGCTCAGCGAGATTGAAAGCCATGCGCTCGGCCATGCGGCGCGTGTTGACGAAGACCAGAGTCGAGCGGTGTTCCTGAACGAGTTGGGTGAGGCGGTCGTAGATTTCGTCCCAAAGATCGTTGCTGGCGATGGGACCGAGTTCCTGTCCGGGGACTTCAATGGCCAAGTCCATCTGGCGCTTGTGGCCGATGTTTACGACCACAGGTTCCGGCTGGTTGTTGCCGGTGAGATAGTGCGCGACAACCTCGATCGGCTTCTGCGTGGCGGAGAGGCCGATGCGGACAGGGCGGGCTTCTGTGTGATCGTCGCCGAGAAGAGCGACCCCGGATTCTTGAGGCAGAGTTTCGCGGGGCAGAGCTTCTCTCGTCAGTGCATCCAGACGTTCGAGCGAGAGTGTTAGGTGGGCGCCGCGTTTGTCGTCGGCCACGGCGTGGATTTCGTCGACGATCACGGTCTTTACGTCCTTCAGGATGGCGCGGCTGCGCTGAGCGGTCAGCAGGATGTACAGAGATTCAGGCGTGGTGACCAGGATATGAGGCGGACGGCGCAACATGGCCTGGCGTTCACGCGTGAGCGTGTCTCCGGTACGGACGGCCACGCGAATCTGCGGCATGAGCAGGCCTTTTTGTCCGGCCAGCGCGGTGATTTCCGCCAGCGGGCCTTCCAGGTTCTTCTGAATGTCATTGCTCAGGGCCTTGAGCGGAGAAACGTAAAGGATCTCCGTGCAGTCGTGCAGGTCACCGGTAAGTGCCTTGCGTACGAGCGAATCGATGCAGATGAGAAACGCGGCGAGGGTTTTGCCGGAGCCGGTAGGCGCGGAGATAAGCGTGGTGCGCCGGGCCAGAATGGGTGGCCATCCCTGCTCCTGCGGCTCGGTGGGCGTGCCGAACTTCGAGACAAACCATTCCTGCACCACAGGATGGGCCCAGGCAAGAGAGGGAAGCGACGCCATCAAGATATTGTACAGGAAGTTCGTAAAAGTTTCGCTACGGACCGCCGGGATTCTTACGCGGATTTCGTCGAAGGAGGAGAACGCGAGTTCAAAAGCGCTCACACGTTTCCACAGGGCGTATTGGGTTGCATCGTTGAAGGTGCAATCTCGTTACCCTGGACTGTACTCTTATGGTCCTTAAGACGTACTACCGGAGTGCGATACGCACAGTCATAAAGGATGTACCAATTCGCGTTGCAACTGAGACTTGTACCAATCGTTTCATGCTGTTAGTCTCCCTTGCAACCCAAAGAAAAAAGCCGCCACAACTTCCGGAAAAAGTCCAAGGTCACAAAAATGAAATTAAGGACAACTAATGAGCGACCTTTCGAACCGGCTGACCCGGCTGACGCAAGAACTGAGAGCCTTGCGCTTACAGCTGCAATGGAGCACTTTTAGACGCTCCACCCCGACCGACCAGACACAGGTACTGAACCAATTGCTGGATGCCGGCATGGTTGAGGACCTGAAAGAGCTGACGGAACAGCTCAACCATTTCTTCTGGTCGTACATTGACTCTGCCGCCGAAAATAAAGGCCCGGACGTGAATTTTGCCGAGCAGAGCAAGCAAGTGGCCCGCGTGACCGAACTGCTGCGCTGTCTGCGGGAATCCACCTGCCTGGACGCCAACCAACTATTGATTTTACGTTTATATCAATCCCCGGAAGAGGTGTACCGTCATCGTTCAACAGGCGAAGCTGCTCAGAAATTCTGGTAGCTTCGCTTGCCTGACATACGGC
>JANXPR010000135.1 GCA_025357215.1 Acidobacteriaceae bacterium
GAACAAGCTCGTCCCAGGCCTCGGTCGAAATACACACGCGAAGCAACTGGCAAGTCACAGCTCTTAAAGAAGAAGCCCTTAAGGAACAAGCCCTTCAGGAAGAAGACAATCAGGGTGGTGCTTTAGCTGCGCGCCTCGAGGAGGCGTACCATTCGGTTTCCGGCGACGGGTTGGTGTGTTGTGTTCCTACAGAACGCGACGAACGCGCGGCTGAGTTTCTACTACATGCCGCGCAAGCAGCGCTGAAAGGCGAACTGTCGCACATTGTCTTTGTGCAACGGCATGCACCAGACTCGGGTGGGGCGGCTGCACTTGCTCGAACGTTGTATCTGGAAAATCCCAAACTCAACGTCACCGTGGTGAACATCCCGTACGATCATCCGCGAGCCAGCGAGTGGGTGCGAGCGGAGGCCATGGCTGCCATCGACACAAAACCCTGCTTCACGGAAGCCCACTATGATTCAGATGGAATTCGCCGTGAGCCTCGACTCAAACTGCTTTGGCCTGATGAACCACCCGATGTAAATCCCGAAGTCGGTGGCCCAGTGCTCGGCCCTGATGATGTCTTGCTGGTGACAGGCGGTGGCAGCGGCATTGCCGCGGAAAGCGCTTTGCAACTTGCGCGGATGTCAGGTTGCAAGCTGGCCGTGCTTGGCAGAAGAGATCCGGCCAGCGACGCCGAGCTTGCAGGCAATTTGGCGCGCATCTCCGGATTAGGTGTGAAGTGGGCTTATTTTCCCGCGGACGTTACAGCCGAAGATGCCGTGTGCTCCACCGTCCGGCAAATTCAATCCGAACTTGGTCCGGTCACCGCTGTGCTGCATGGCGCGGGCAGCAACGAGCCAAAACTCCTGAGTGAAATCACCGGGCAAGACTTGCAACAAACTCTGGCGCCCAAATTGATTGGCTTGAGAAACATACTCAGCGCCCTTGCTCCCGACAAGCTTCGACTTCTGCTTACCTTTGGATCCATCATTGCCCGCACCGGTCTCCATGGAGAAGCCCACTACGGTCTGGCCAATGAGTGGATGAATCTGGAAGTTGAGCGCTGGCAGAACGAACATCCGCTATGCCGCTGCATGAACCTGGAATGGTCAGTGTGGGCGGGCGTGGGCATGGGACAGCGCATGGGCGTGCTTGAATCGCTCGTTCGCCAGGGCATCACGCCTCTTCCCGTGGATGAAGCCATTGCTCACATGAAAACCATGCTTGCCTGGAAGCAAGCGCCGGTCTCCGCGATCATCACCGGCCGGTTTGGCAATTTGCCTACGCTCAAGTTTCCCACCAAAGAACTTCCGTTGCGGCGTTTTCTGGAAAGTGTGCGCGTACATCATCCGGGAATCGAATTGATTGCCGACTGCCAGCTCAGCGTGGAGTCAGATCCGTATCTGGCCGAACACGTGATCCAGGGAGAGTACTTGTTGCCGGCCGTGATGGGTATGGAAGCCATGGCGCAAGTGGCTGTGGCGCTGGAAGAAGAAAAAAACCAAGCCGGGGCCGAATTCGATCTCGTCCCGGATTTTCAGAACTTGCGCTTTGAACATCCCATCGCTGTCCCGCGTGGTCAGACGATCACGCTGCGCGTTGCGGCGTTGCGCCGTGCGCCAGGTATGATCTCCGTGGTGCTTCGTTGTTCTACGTCTGGATACCAAACTGACCACTTCAGCGGCGATTGTGTTTTCGTCAAGCAAGACTTGGCCCGCTTCCCTGTGGCGTCGGTCGCAGAACGGGAATTGATCGATCTACAGTGTTCGCGCGATTTGTACGGTCGTATCCTGTTCCACCAAGGACGTTTTTGCCGCGTGGAATCGTACCGGCAACTGCAAGCGGACAAGAGCGTGGCTGTTCTTAGAGCGCCAGACCACGCCCCATGGTTCGCACGGCATTTGCCCCGCACGCTGGTGGCTGGCGATCCGTCTTCGCGCGACGCGGCTCTTCATTCCATCCAAGCCTGCATTCCGCACAGGACTATTTTGCCGGTGGGGATTGATCGCGTATCGACGAATTCCGCCTGGACAGCCAACGCGGCTGTGGTGCAAGCCGTGGAGCGCGTCCGCGAAGGCAACAACTTTATCTACGACCTCAGCATTGAAGACGCGCATGGCAATCTATGCGAGCGGTGGGAAGGCCTGCATTTGCGGGCTGTGGCTCCGATTGAACCTAACACCACCTGGCCGGCTGGGCTTCTTGTGCCTTATATGGAGCGCAAGCTCGGAGAGATTTTCCCCGAAGCTCAAATAAAGGTAAGGATGATGATGATGACGATGATGATGAGCGCTCCAGAACTTGAAAGCTCGCGTGCGTCGAGCACGACTGGACGAAATGTTGTGGCGCAACAGGCCGCTGAACAGCGAATCGCAGTCGAAGAAGTGAAAAAGCGAGAATTCGTTCCGCAACAAGCCGTTGTGCAAGAAGGCGTTGTAAGAGAAATCTTTGGAGCGGAAGCCAGGCTCGTGCATCGCCCAGACGGAAAGCCGGAAATCATCGGCGCCCAAGCCACCGCTACCCAAGAAACCGGGGCCAACGTCTCTCTCTCCTATTGCGGCACGCTTACTCTCATGGTTACCAGTCGTGGCGAAATTGGTTGCGATCTGGAGGAAAGCGGCGCGCGTACTCCCGAAGCATGGGAACAACTATTGGGCGCTGATGGATTTGCGCTCGCACATCAGGTGGCCCAAAAAGGTACAGCACCCATCGAGCAGGCTGCGGCACGGATATGGACGTTGCGGGAAAGCCTTCGCAAAGCTGGCGCCTGCGTAGCGCCGGCGGTGACGCTGCAATCGCTCTCAACCGATGGCTGGACAATTTTTTCCGCGAGCGAATTCAAGGCCGCCACTTTTCACGCGCGTCTGGGGGACTCCGGTCCTGGCATCGCGTTAGGGTTCGCGATCAGGAAATCATGAAAGCCTACGAATACAGCCATATCGTCGGATTCGAGGAGACCAGCCTGGTGGGCAACGTGTATTACGTGAACCACCTGTACTGGCAAGGGCGCGCGCGGGAGATGTTTCTTCGGGATCACGTTCCGGAGATCCTGGAAGAAATGGAGCGCGGCTTGGCCCTGATCACGCTGAATTGTTCCTGCCAATACCTGGGTGAGCTGAAAGCGTTTGACCAAGTGACGGTACGCATGTTTCTTGCCGCCATCACGCAAAACAGAATCGTGATGCGTTTTGAGTACTGGCGCGGCGGCCTCGATCCAGAGCTGGTGGCCCGCGGTGAACAGGAAATCGCTTGTATGCACCGGCAGGGTAGCGGATTGGTTCCCGCGGCTGTTCCCCGTGCGTTGCACGATGCTTTGTCGCAGTTTGCTGAATTTGCAATGCCGTGAGAGCAAGAAGAGTCTGGGCCTTTGACATTTTGTTTTGAGAGAAAAGAGAGGCGTGTTTATGGGCAATTCAGTGGTGCGGAACTCGACGCTGCAATCACACTATGAATCGGTGGAACGGGTAATCCTCGCCATGCGGAGCCAAATCGACCAGCCGTTAACGCTCCGGCAGATGGCGAAAATAGGATGCGTAAGTCCGTACCATTTCAATCGCACATTCCGTCAGGTCACGGGCGTGCCGCCTTCGCAATTTCTGTACGCGCTGCGTCTGGATGCAGCCAAGCAATTGCTGGCGCAGACCCAGAAGAAGGTCATCGATATCTGCTATGAAGTCGGTTACAACAGTCTGGGCACTTTTACGCGGCGCTTTGCTGATGTGCTGGGCGTGCCGCCGTCGCGTTTCCGTAAGCTGGTGCACGCGCGCAGCCAGCCCACGCCGGCGCCGGAGCTCACAGGAATGGCCGATCAGGAAACTGCGGCGGGCGCTTGCGTGAGCGGCTTCATGACTGTCCCCAGCGGATTCCGCGGGCTCGTTGCCGTGGGATTATTTACCACGCCCATTCCGCAAGGGACACCGGTTGCCTGCACGCTCCTGAGCCACGGCGGCCCGTACGCGATTCACGGAGTGCCGGAAGGCGAGTTCTACTTGTTTGCATTGGGGTTGGCCAATCTGGCGGAAGGCGTTACCACCGTGGACCATGGAAACTCGCTCCGCGCGGGAGGCCGCTCCGTTCGTGTTTCTGGCGGCACGGTTGACGGCGTAACAGCATTGGACTTGCGACCGCCATCGCCGTTTGATGCGCCCATCCTGCTGGCTATTCCTTCGCTGGCTATTCCTTCGATTGTTGAGCCAGACGAAGAATCTAAGGTGCTCGCTTAGCAGCGCGCACCCATGGAAGTATATGGTTTGCGGCCCGGCCAAAATTCGCCGGAAAAATGACCGTGCAAGCACCCAGCTTCATTGCTGACAAAATATAAAGCCGTTTTTGTACACTGGTGAAAACGATGTCAAAGGGGTGTCACAATGAAAATTACTTTCTTAGCAGGCTTGCTCTTGCTCGTTCTCGGAATTGCGTCACTCTTCGTGCCTATTCCCCAAACCGAGACGCATGGCATTAAAGCCGGAGATCTAAGTCTCAACGTAAAGACTCGCCACCGCGAACGTGTTTCGCCGGCCATCAGCGCCGTGCTGATTATCGGCGGAGTTATGCTTTGCTTCGCCGGCGGCAAGAATCGTCTATTCAAGAGTTAACGCCTTCGTTGGCCAATCTCCCCGGGCCTTGCTCCTCAATCTCGTAAGCAACGTGTATCATCATCTGCTCGATTCACTCCGGGAGGGACTACTGTGCCTAAAATGCGTTCGATCGTTCTTTTCTATCTGCTTTTGATGACCTGCTCGGTCACTCTGGTTGCGCAAGGCGGCCTGCGGAGTTCTGATCTATACCGCTTCCGCTCGGTTGGCGACGTCTTGTTTTCTCCGGATGGAAATCGCATCGCGTACACCGTGGTGACGAACGGTGAAACGGGCCGGCCCTATGCGCAGCTATGGATTATGACCGTTGCCGACGGAAAGAGCCTCCGCGTGGGCGGAGACAATGACCGCAGCGGCGATCCCATCTGGTCTCCGGACGGAAAATCCATCGCCTTCAGTGGTCGCCTCGGAGACAAATCCGGTCTCTTCGTTGCCAAGCCGGATGGTAGCGGCGCGCGTTTCGTCCATGAGATGGAAGGCACCA
>JANXPR010000017.1 GCA_025357215.1 Acidobacteriaceae bacterium
AGGGCCGCATCCAATTCTGAAATGGCGCTCGTGATGCTGGGAGCAACGCCGAAATGGCTTTCCCAATGAAGAGCTGCCTGAACCAGTTGCTTACGAAGACGCATAGCTTTGCTTAGAGGTTTGGGATTGCGGAGTCTTGTAGCCACGAATGAGTATGCCACAGCCTAGCTGTTGTTCTACGCTAGCTAATTTGAAATTGGAATTCGGCCAAATCGCGAATGACTTAGTCTTTTCGTCTGAGGCGGAGCTGGGAACGCACCTGGTCGGTGGGAATTGCCTCTCCTCGGTTCAACTGGGCCAAACGGCGATCGATTTTGCGCGCAATCGTGAGTAGCTTTTCTTCGCACATCTTCTTTTTGGTCTGCTCTTCGGATGTCACAGTCAGTAATGGTACCAAAAGCGGTGGTTCTTGCATCCCAGAGCATCGTGCGTGATAATTAAACGGACGGTTAATTCAATGCCTGTTCTCGCGAAATCGCGCCGTTCCGGCTCACGTGGCGAACCGGAAAAGACCCGTGCCGCCATCCTAAGCGCCGCCCTGGAAGAGTTTGCTCAGGAAGGCGACTCCGGCGCACGCACGGACGAGATTGCCCGCCGCGCCGGCGTAAATAAAGCGCTCATCTATTACTACTTCAAGGACAAAGAAGGTCTCTACGCCGCCGCGCTGGAACAGGTATTTTCCGGACTGCATGAACGGGTGATGTCCATTTTGAACCGTACGGACATGGCGCCGCGGGAAAAGCTGTTGCTGTATGTGCAGACGCACTTTGATTACATTGCGAGCCAGCCTGTCTATCCACGTTTGGTCCAGCGCGAGTTTATGCGCAATGCCGGACGCACGCTCTCTCCCGTGGCTAACCGCATTCTGGAACATTACGGCAAACCGCTGTACCAGAAACTGGAAGAGCTGGTCCGCGACGGCATACGCTCCGGCGCCTTCCGCAAGGTAGATCCGGTGCAATCCATCACTTCGATCCTGGGGACCATCATTTTTTATTTCATCACCATTCCGGCGCAGCAAATCATGCGGACTGGTGATCCGACATCACCCGAACGCATTGCCGAGCGGCGCGCCGCGGTGCTGGATTTTGTCTCGTCGGCGTTGTTCGCGACGGACGATGCAGTAAATCAGAAAGGCAAATCCTAAGTGAGCGCGCGGAATAAATTCTTCATCATCCTGGGCGTGCTGCTGGCCATTGCTGCCGTGTATTACTACTTTTCCGCCGACCATAGCGATGACCTGGTGCTCGTGGGCACGGTGGACGCCAACCAGATCGTGGTCAGCCCCAAGATTGCCGGACGCATCGAACGCCTGGCCGTGGATGAAGGCACCGAGGTAAAAGCCGGACAGACCATCGCCGTGCTTGACGCGCAGGAACTCACCGCCGATCGCCAGGCGGCGCAAGCATTGCTGGCCAGCTTGCGGCACCAGGTAGCGCAGACGCGCGCGACGCAGGAGCAGACTGAAGGAGAAACTTCCAGCGGTGTCGTGAACGCGCAAGCGCGGTTGCGCGCGGCGCAGGCTACACTCGTACAGGCGCAAGCAGATCTGCAACGGATCGAATCGGACACTAAACGATCCGTCCAGCTTGCCGCACAGGGCGTAGCTCCGCAACAGCAAGCGGACGACGCTCAGTCGCAACTCAAAGCGCAGCAGGCATTCGTTCGCGCAGCGGAAGATCAGGTGAACGCGGCCAAGGCTGACCTGGAAACGGCGCGAGCGCGTACCCATCAAGCCAGCGCGGCAACCAGTACCGTGGCCTCTACGCGCGCGCAACAACTGAATGCGCAAGCGCAACTGGAAGCATCAGAAGCGCGCCTGGGATACACAAAAGTGATCGCGCCAGTGGCCGGCATTGTGACCATACGCGCCGCACGTGAAGGCGAAGTTGTGAACCTGGGCCAGCCCATCGTAATCATCACGGACTTGAGTGACACTTGGGTTCGCGCAGCGATTCCGGAGACAGAGTCCGTGAACATCGCGCTGGGTGACCAGCTCAAGGTGCGCTTGCCTTCCGGCGACGTCGTTTCAGGCAAAGTGATTTTCAAAGCTCCGGAAGCCGACTTTGCCACGCAACGTGACGTGAACCGCCGCAAGCGTGACATCAAAACCATCGCGCTCAAACTCTCCGTGGACAACACAAAAAAGAACCTGGTCCCCGGGATGACCGCGGAAGTCCTGGTGCCTAAATCAAAAATAGGCGGCTCGTAATGGCTCAGAGCAACGCTCCCGCCGCCGCAACGTCCGCCAATGCGAAGGCCATCCAGGTGATTGACATTGTCAAACGCTATGGCGACTTCACGGCCGTTGACGGCGTCTCCTTCGACGTGGCGGAAGGCGAGATCTTTGGACTGCTTGGCCCCAACGGCGCGGGCAAATCAACGCTCATCCGCATGATGACCACGTTGCTGGAAATCACCGCCGGCTCGGCGTTTGTGGAAGGCTTTGATGTCCGCAAAGATCCTGACAAGGCGCGGCGCTCCATTGGCGTGATTCCGCAGGCCATGACCAGTGACGGCGACCTGACCGTTTGGGAAAATCTGAGCATTTATTCCAAGTTGTACGGAATTTCAGCGGCGGACCGGAACCAATCGATTGACGAACTGCTCGAGTTGGTCGACCTGACACAGTGGCGTGACGCTCCGGCAAAGAACCTTTCTGGCGGCATGCGGCGCCGGCTAGAAATAGCGCGCGGGCTGGTGCACCGTCCGCGAATCTTTTTTCTGGACGAACCAACCACAGGGCTTGATCCAGTCTCGCGCGTGGCAGTCTGGGAAATGATTGGGGCCATCAAGCAGAAGCGCAACCTCACCGTTCTGATCACCACGCACTACATGGACGAAGCCGATCGCCTGTGCGACCGCATCGCCATCGTCGATCACGGCAAGCTGGTGGCGTTGGATACGCCGCGCGCGCTTAAAGCCAGCATTCCGGGATCGAGCGTGATTGAAGTGCAGTTTCTCAATCCTCCAGCAAACTGGCAGCAGACGCTCACGAAATTGGCGGTGGTAAATTCCGTGCAGTCGGAAGCCGCGGACATGTATCGCATCCTCACGGACGACGGCTCACGCACCACAACCGACCTGGTGGAGACAGCCGTCAAGGCCAACGTGGCCATCAAGTCACTCACGGTGCAAACCACCACGCTGGACGATGTGTTCGT
>JANXPR010000181.1 GCA_025357215.1 Acidobacteriaceae bacterium
CCTGAACCTGGCAGGCGCGGAAAAGCACTACGCACCGTTTGTCGAAAACATTGGCAGCCGTTTGGACTTCAGCTATCTGCTTTCTGAAATGCTGGGCGAGTTGACGATTGGTCACATGTATATCCGCACGCCGCAGGATCCGGCTCCGGACGCAGGCAAAGTCGGACTGCTGGGCGCGGACTACAAAATTGAAAATGGCCGCTACCGCTTCGCGCACATCTATCAGGGCGAAAACTGGAATCCCCAATTGCATGCTCCGCTCACGCAGCCAGGAGTCAACGTCCAGGAAGGCGACTACCTGCTGGCGGTAAACGGCCACGAGCTTAAAGCCACGGACGAAGTTTTCCAACTCTTTGCCGGCACCGCGGACAAAGCCACCATCTTGCGCGTGGCCGCAACGGGTGAAGGTAAAGGCGCGCGCAACGTGACCGTGGTTCCCATTGAAAATGAAGGCGGCCTGCGCAACCGTTCGTGGATTGACGGCAACATGAAGAAGACGCACGAGCTCAGCGGCGGCAAGCTGGGTTACGTCTATCTGCCGGACACCGGTTTTGGCGGCTACACGTCATTCAACCGCTACTTTTTTGCGCAGATCGGGCGTGAAGGCGCGGTGATTGACGAACGCTTCAACGGCGGCGGCTCGGCGGCGGATTACGTGATCGATTACCTGCGGCGTCCGCTGGCCAACTACTGGATGACGCGCGAAGGCCAGGATTTCACCACGCCGGTAGGCGCCATCTTTGGGCCGAAGGCGATGATCATCAACGAATATGCCGGGTCTGGCGGTGATGCGCTGCCCTGGTACTTCCGCGACGCCAAGATCGGACCGCTCGTCGGCAAGCGCACATGGGGCGGCCTGGTGGGCATCTACGATTATCCGCAGCTCATGGACGGCGGCTCGGTCACCGCTCCGCGCGTGGCTTTCTACAATCGCGATGGCCAATGGGACGTGGAAAACCATGGCGTCGCCGCCGACGTGGAAGTGGAGATCACTCCCAAGGACTGGATGAGCGGCCACGATCCACAACTGGAAAAAGCCATTGCACTGGTAATGGAATCGCTGAAGAAGAATCCGGCGCCGGCAGGCAAGCGGCCAGCGTTCCCGAACTATCACAAGTAGGCGGGAGCAAAACCTATCACGGAGGCGCTGAGACACGGAGAAAATCCAAGTTAGGCTTGTTAGGGCGCGGCATTTTTGCTGCGCCCTTTGTTTTCGACATGAAATCGCACCAGATGTGGAAGATGCAAAATCCTTGGAAAATCAAGCCTCACTGAGTTCGCGTGTTAAAATCATCCACTAAGCCGTTCGAGTCCTTCCGCCCATGAACAATGACCTGCAAAGAATGATGGAACTGGAAAAGGTTGACCGCGAATTTACCCGGTTGACCGAAGAGGTCGCGGCGCTTCCCAAGCGCGTGGCGGAGATTGAACACCAATTGGCCGATCACAAATCTGCTGTGGAAAAGGCCAAGACAGCGCTCAAGGACAACGAATCCGGCCGCCGCAAGCTGGAAGGCGACATCAAGACTTTCCAGGG
>JANXPR010000182.1 GCA_025357215.1 Acidobacteriaceae bacterium
ATAAACAAATGAGTCTTCTGGAAATCAAAAACCTACATGCCACTGTGAATGGCAACGAAATTCTCAAGGGGATCAACCTCACTGTGAATCCCGGAGAAGTGCATTCCATCATGGGCCCCAACGGCTCCGGTAAGAGCACTCTGGCCGGCGTGCTGGCCCGCCGTGAGAGCTATCAGATTACGCAGGGCTCCATCACTTTCAACGGCAAGGACCTTCTGGAAATGAAACCGGAAGACGCCGCGTGTGAAGGCGTGTTTCTGGCGTTCCAGTATCCGGTGGAAATTCCCGGCATCAGCAACGCGTACTTTTTGCGCGCCGCTCTCAACGCGATCCGCAAATTTCGCGGCCAGGAAGAACTGGACGCCATGGACTTCCTGCCTCTACTGCGCGAAAAAATGCGCCTGCTGGAAATGGACGAGAAGTTCCTGAACCGTCCGGTGAACGAAGGTTTCTCCGGCGGCGAAAAGAAACGCAACGAGATCGTGCAGATGGCCGTACTCGAGCCCAAGCTCTGTGTGCTGGACGAAACTGATTCCGGTTTGGATATTGACGCTCTCAAAATCGTGGCCAAGGGCGTGAACGCCATGCGCGCCAAGGACCGTTCCATGATCGTGGTCACGCACTACCAGCGCTTGCTCGATTACATTGTGCCGGACTTTGTGCACGTTCTGGTCAACGGCAAAATCGTCAAGTCCGGTGGACCGGAGCTGGCGCTGGAACTGGAAGCCAAGGGCTATGCCGGGCGTGAAGCCGAGCCCGCGGGCGCAAGACGATAACCGGGGGAAATTTCGATGAGCAACGCAATAGCAACCCAGGCCCCCGGAAAATATCTGGAGGCGTTTGACAATTTCAATCGCCGCGCCGCCACGCAAATCGGCTGGCTTAAGGCACTGCGTCAGGAAGGCTTTGCCCGCTTTGCGGAAACCGGCTTTCCCACCACGCATGACGAAGACTGGCGTTTCACCAACGTCTCGGCCATCGCGCAAACGGAATTTCAGCCCGCGTCGCCCGCGTCGATCAAAGCCGGCGATCTCGACCAGTTCGGGACGGCAGGCTTCGCTTGCCAATTGGTCTTCGTCAACGGACGTTACTCCAAGGCGCTTTCCCGCGTGCCGTCGCCTCCGGGTGGAATAACCATCAGCAGTCTGGCCGCGCAGCTGACCACGGATGCCGCCGCCGTCCAAGCCCATCTTGGCCAGTATCTGAATATCAACCGTGACGCGTTTGCCGCACTGAACACGGCTTTCATGGAAGACGGCATCTACGTCCACGTCCCGAGCAGCGTGGTGATGGAACTGCCGATCTATGTGTTGTACGTCTCCACGCCCGGCGCCACTCCAATGATGTCTCATCCGCGCAATTTGATCGTCGCGGAAGACAACAGTCATGTCACGGTCATTGAAGACTACGTGGCCATTGGCGAAGGCGTTTCGTTCTCCAACACCGCCACTGAACTGGTGGCCGGAGGCAGCGCCGTGGTTTCGCATTACATGATCGTCCGCGAGGCTGACGCCGCGTACAACGTCTCAACTCTCCGCATTCAGCAGGCGCGCAGCAGCAACGTTTCTACCCACTCCTTACTCATGTCCGCCGCGCTGGTCCGCAACAACGTTCATCCTGTGCTCGCCGGAGAAGGCGCGGAGTGCCTGATCAACGGTCTGTTCATGGCCAACGGCACGCAGCACACGGATAACTACATGCTCGTGGAGCATGCCGCCGCGCATTGTGACAGCCGCCAGTTCTATAACGGCATTTTGAACGGCCAGGCGCACGGCGTTTTCCACGGTCGCATCATCGTCCACAAGGACGCGCAGAAGACTGACGCCAAGCAGACCAACCGCAACTTGTTGCTCTCAGATAGCGCGCAGATTGACACCAAGCCGCAGTTGGAAATCTACGCGGACGACGTGAAATGCACGCACGGCGCCACGATTGGCCAGGTGGACGAAACCGCGCTGTTCTACCTGCGTTCGCGCGGTCTCAGCGAAGCTGCCGCCAAGCACCTATTGCTTCTCGCGTTCGCCAACGAATGCCTGAATCGCATGAACTCCGAGCAGCTGCGCAAACATCTGGAACGCCTGGTGAATGAGTGGCTGCCTGAAGCGGCACAGTTCTCCAGTCAACAACCCGCACTGCCGGAAAGCGGATTGTCTGGAAGAAAGATGGAGGAAGTAGGATGAGTACCGCCGTAAAAACTCCTCGTCCGGCGCCGGCCGCTGGGTCCCCTGCTTACGATGTGCAGAAAATCCGCAAGGATTTTCCCATTCTCCACCAGCAAGTGCACGGCAAGCCGCTGGTGTATCTCGACAACGCCGCCACCACGCAAAAGCCTCTGGCGGTGATCGACGCCATCAGTCATTACTATCGCCATGACAATGCCAACATCCATCGCGGCGTGCATACTCTGTCCGAACGTGCGACGGAAGCCTACGAGAAAACGCGCGTTGCTGCGCAGAAGCTGATCAACGCCGCCGATTCCAAGGAAATCATCTTCCTGCGCGGCGCCACCGAAGCCATCAACCTGGTTGCTTCAACGTACGGACGCAAGAACGTTGGCGCCGGCGATGAAATCCTGATCACCGCCATGGAGCACCACTCCAACATCGTGCCGTGGCAGTTGTTGTGTGAAGAAAAAGGCGCCAAGCTGCGCGTTGCTCCTATCAACGACCGCGGCGAACTGGACATCGCTGCTTTCGAAAAGCTGTTGAGCGCCAAAACAAAGATCGTCGCCGTCGGCCATCTTTCCAATGCGCTGGGGACGATCAATCCCGTTCGCGAAATTGCTCGCATGGCGCATGCCCACAAAGCGGTTGTCCTTGTCGACGGCGCACAAGCTGCCCCGCGCATGGCTATTGACGTTCAGGCCCTCGACTGCGACTTCTACGCTGTTTCCGGCCACAAGATTTACGCGCCTACAGGCATCGGTTTCCTTTACGGCAAGACTGAACTGTTGGAAGCCATGCCACCGTACCAGGGCGGTGGAGACATGATTGCCTCCGTCACTTTTGACAAAACGATCTACAACCGTCTGCCTTACAAGTTTGAAGCCGGTACGCCCAACATAGCGGACACCATCGGGATGGGCGCGGCCATCGCCTACTTGCAAGACCTTGGTCTCGACAACATCGAAAAGCACGAAGCCGCGATCC
>JANXPR010000183.1 GCA_025357215.1 Acidobacteriaceae bacterium
TTCCATGGCATGTTCTTTGATTCGCGCAAGTATGACTTCAGCCGCGTGGGCCGCTTGAAGTTCAACATCAAGCTGTACGACCGCAATGAAGCCGTTGGTCTGGACAAGCGCACGCTCGATCCGGACGATTTCTATTCCACCATCCGCTACCTGCTCAAGCTGCGCAAGAACATCGGCTCGGTGGATGACATCGATCATCTGGGCAACCGCCGTGTACGCGCGGTAGGCGAGTTGATGGAAAACCAGTTCCGCATCGGCCTGGTCCGCATGGAACGCGCCATCAAGGAAAAGATGTCCGTATACCAGGAAATGTCCACGGCCATGCCGCATGACCTGGTCAACGCCAAGCCGGTGATGGCCGCAATCCGCGAATTCTTCGGATCCTCACAGCTTTCGCAGTTCATGGACCAGACGAACCCGCTGTCGGAAATCACGCACAAGCGTCGCTTGTCCGCACTGGGGCCGGGCGGTCTTTCGCGTGAACGCGCCGGGTTTGAAGTCCGCGACGTGCACACCACGCACTACGGCCGTATCTGCCCGATTGAAACGCCGGAAGGTCCGAACATCGGTCTGATCAGCTCGCTGAGCTGCTACGCCCGCATTAACGACTACGGCTTTATCGAATCGCCGTACCGCCGGATCAAGGACTCGCGCGTGATCGATTTTGTCACCGTGATCAACGCCGGCGACGCCGAATACCGCGTGGGCGACCACATTGAGCAGAAGGAAATGGAGAAGGTCAACGCCGATCTGAAAGAACGCAAGAAGAAACAGATCGAGTGGGAACCGTTCTCCTTCTATCTCTCCGCGTGGGAAGAAGACAAACACGTAATCGCGCAGGCCAACATTGACCTGGACGACAAAGGCCGCATCACCGCGGAACTGGTCAACGCCCGTAAGTCCGGCGACTTTGACTTGGTCCGCCGTGACGATGTGGATTACATTGACGTCAGCCCCAAACAGTTGGTTTCCGTGGCCGCATCGCTCGTGCCGTTCCTCGAACATGACGACGCGAATCGCGCACTCATGGGCGCGAACATGCAACGCCAGTCCGTGCCTTTGCTCAGGGCTCAAGCCCCGTACGTCGGCACCGGCATGGAAGGCGTTACCGCCCGCGACTCCGGCGCCGTGGTCCTGGCCCGCCGCAACGGCATCATTGACTCGGTCGATTCCGAGCGCATCATCGTGCGCGTGGAAGGTGAACACCACCCGACGCAGCTGTCCCGCGAAGTCGGCAGTGACATCTACACGCTCACCAAGTTCAAGCGCTCCAACCAGAACACCTGCATCAATCAGAAGCCGGTGGTTAAAAAAGGCGACCGCGTCATAAAAGGCCAGGTCATCGCTGACGGACCTTGCACCGACAAAGGCGAACTGGCCCTGGGACGCAATGTGCTTGTGGCCTTCATGCCCTGGCGCGGTTACAACTTTGAGGACGCGATCCTGGTCTCGGAAAAGATGGTGAAGGAGGACTATTACACCTCCGTCCACATCGAAGAATTTGAGATTGAAGCCCGCGACACCAAGCTGGGACCGGAAGAAATCACCCGCGACATCCCCAACGTGAGCGAGTCCGCTCTGCGTGATCTGGATGAAAGCGGCGTGATCCGCATCGGCGCGACCATCAAGCAGGGCGACATTCTGGTGGGCAAGGTAACGCCCAAGGGCGAAACCCAGCTTACTCCGGAAGAAAAACTGTTGCGCGCCATCTTCGGTGAAAAGGCCGGCGACGTGCGCGATGCCTCTTTGACCTGTCCTCCGGGCATTGAAGGCACCGTGGTTGACGTGAAGATCTTCTCCCGCAAGGGACAGGAAAAGGACGAACGCGCCAAGGCCATTGAGGGCCATCAGATTGAGCGGCTGGAAAAGAACCTGGCTGACGAAATCCGAATCCTCACGGACGAGCGTTTGAAGCGTTTGGAAGCCATTCTGGGCAGCAAGGAAGTGCAGGCTGACCTGCATGACGAGCGCACCAACAAGCGCCTGCTGACCAAGGGCAACATCCTGGATCGCGAAACCATTGAACGCATCTCCACCCGCAACTTGAAGCGCATTAAGTACGCCGACAAGGACCCGCGCGTCAACGAGCAGATTGACGAAATCGAAGAGATGACCTCGCGCCAGATTGACGTTCTGCGCAAGATCACCAACGAGAAAATCGGCAAACTGCAAAAGGGCGACGAGTTGCCTCCCGGCGTTATCAAGCTGGTGAAGTGCTACATCGCCATGAAGCGCAAGCTGAGCGTCGGTGACAAGATGGCCGGCCGCCACGGTAACAAAGGCGTGATCGCGCGCATTCTTCCGGAAGAAGATATGCCGTATCTGGCAGACGGTACTCCGGTGGAAATCGTGCTGAACCCGCTGGGCGTACCCAGCCGCATGAACGTAGGTCAGATTCTGGAAACCCATCTGGGTTGGGCTGGATATCACCTGGGCGAACGCATCAATGAGTTCTTGAAAGAGAACACGCGTGAGGAAGTGATTCGTCGTGAATTGAAGTCCATCTTTAAGGACACTCCGTTCAGCAATAAGTTTGCCGATCTGGACGACGCTGAACTGATGCACGTGGCCAAAACACTGACCAAGGGTGTGTTCTTTGCCACGCCCGTGTTTGACGGTTCGCGCGAAGACGAAATCAAATCCATGCTGCGTGAAGCCGGCTTGCCGGAATCCGGCAAGACGGACCTCTACGACGGCATGACGGGCGAAAAGTTCGAGCAGCCGGTAACGGTGGGCTACATCTACATGCTCAAACTCTCTCACCTGGTTGACGACAAAATCCACGCGCGCTCCATCGGACCATATTCGCTTATCACCCAGCAGCCGCTGGGCGGCAAGGCGCAATTCGGCGGACAGCGCTTTGGAGAAATGGAAGTCTGGGCGCTGGAAGCTTACGGCGCGGCGTACATCCTGCAGGAACTGCTTACCGCAAAGTCGGACGACGTATTTGGCCGCACCAAGATTTATGAGGCCATTGTGAAGGGTGAAGCCGCCATTGAACCGGGCGTGCCGGAATCCTTTAACGTGCTGATCCGCGAATTGCAGTCACTCTGCCTTGACGTGGAATTGATCAAAACATTGGAAGGCACCCAGAAACGGGTTGCCGCCGCGGCCGACTGATCATCGCGCCGCACCTCAATCCCGGGAAGCGAACCGGCCGGGGTTGGAGGGAACATAGATTCAAACCGGGAGCCGCCGCGGAGGCGTAACAACCGCAGGAGGACACCTTGTATCGTTCAAGTCCGTTTGATCTGGGTAACGCTGTTGCCGAATTCGACGCCATCAAAATCAGCCTGGCTTCTCCCGAGAAGATCCGGAGCTGGTCGCATGGCGAAGTAACGAAACCGGAGACCATCAACTACCGCACCTTCAAACCGGAGCGCGATGGATTGTTCTGCGCCCGCATCTTTGGACCAGTCACTGACTGGGAATGCTTGTGCGGAAAGTACAAACGCATGAAGCACCGCGGCGTGATCTGCGACAAGTGCGGCGTGGAAGTTACGCTGAGCAAAGTTCGCCGTGAGCGCCTGGGCCACATTGAGCTGGCGTCACCTTGCTCGCACG
>JANXPR010000196.1 GCA_025357215.1 Acidobacteriaceae bacterium
GCAATCTGTTGGAAACTCGGATGGAAATCACAACCTATAATCTTCATTGCGGCTCCTTTCTCTCCGAGTCTTGGTTTTCGCAAACTCAAGTTTACTCGGCACTCGGATTGGAGCCGTCGTTGTTATCTAATCAAGCAAGCGTGAGTTCCGCATCGCGGAATGAAGGCGCGCCGAAGGACCCCGGCAAAGATTGGAGCAAACATGCCGCCTCAGGGAGTTCTCACGAAAAACCTTGCGTCCTCCCAAGCCATGCAATGAGAAAATCTCCTCATGCCTAAAGGCTTCCTCTTTGTTGCATTCGGCTTTTGCCTTGGTGCGCTATCCCTTGCGGCCCAAACTCCGCCTTCCAAAACCCAACTCGTCATCCTGGGCACCGGCACGCCCATCGCCTATCCGGACCGCTCCGGACCCTCCGTCGCCGTGGTCGTCAACGGCTCGGCTTACCTTGTGGACTTCGGCCCGGGCGTGGTGCGTCGCGCCGCCGCTGCCGCACGCGATAAGCACATCGATGCCTTGCGCGTTTCCAATTTTAAAATCGCTTTTGCCACTCACTTGCACTCTGACCACACCGCTGGACTCGCCGATCTTTTTCTTACGCCCGCGGTCGAAGATCGCGGCGCGCCCCTGGAACTCTACGGACCTCCGGGTATCGCCGCGATGGCCCGCCACATTCGCTCCGCGTACAAGAAGGACATTGCTCTGCGCGTTCACGGCCTGGAACACGGCGACCCGCGCGCCTACAAGATCAACGCGCATGAAATCAAACCTGGCATCGTATACAAGGACGCCAATGTCACTGTGACCGCATTCTCCGTCCCGCACGGCTCCTGGGATTTTTCTTTCGGCTATCGCTTTGACACCGCTGACCGCAGCATTGTGATCTCCGGAGACACCGGCCCAACGCAAGCCGTTGCCGAAGCCTGCCATGGTTGTGATCTTCTTTTGTATGAGGTGTATTCGATAGCGTGGTTTGCGACAAGGCCGGCCGAGCGGCAGAAATACCACGCGGCGTTCCATACTTCCACGGCTGAGCTGGCCGGGATTGCAGCCGCAGCCAAGCCGGAACAGTTGGTTCTTTATCACCAGCTATTTCGTCCGCAGGATCTTGATCGTGCGGACGAAGTGTTAATCGGAGAACTCAAAGCGGCGGGCTACGCCGGACCGGTCGCATCCGCCCACGATCTGGACGTTTTCTAAGGCGTGCGCCGCTGCGCCGGGTTTCGCGCGATCCGCGTAAATCCGCGGTAGGTTTTTCTTCTCTAGATTGGTTTCTTGCCCAGGAACCGGATGCGTCCGTTGAACGTCCGGTGGCTGAATCCTGCCAGATTCAGGAAGCCCGGCGAAGTGACCAGGTTGTCCACGAACAGCGCGTTGCCACTGTTGGTAACGTTGTCGATTCCTCCGCGCACCGCCCAGAGATACCCGCGGAAGGCAAATTTGCGTTCAATCGCCGGGTTCACGGACAGGAAATTTGGGAGCCGGAATTGGTCCGGGCCGGAAACGATCCGGTTGAACTGGTCAATGGTTACGAACGGGAAACCGGTCCGGTACAGCACGGAGTAAGCGAAATCAAACTTCCTAAACTTCCAAAACCCCGGCAGCGGCGTGGAACCCCACGACGTAATCTGGTTTGGCGAATCCCACGGCAGCGGCCCGCCCACCTGCGTTCCGGTGGTGAAGTTGTCCAGGGAAAAGTCGATGGTCTCGTTCGATTTCGATCGCGACCGCGTGTAAGAAAGCAGGAATGGATACCCCCGCTTGAATTCCTTGCGCACCGTGATCTGAGCGGACTGGTGATTGTCTTGCCGTTTGGTGTCCAGCAGGAAATCGCCGTTGGGCTGTTGCTCATAGGCCCAGCCGTGGCTTCCGCGACGGCTCAATACGTCAACGCGGACGTAAATTTTACCCGGCAGGCGGCGCTCAATCCCCGCGCTCCAATTGATAAAGCGCGGCATGGTCAAGCGGCTGGGATCAACCACAAAATTTGCCGGAATGGTTAGCGGCGTCGGCTGAAAGTACTGGTCAATGCGCGGTCCCTGCGCGGCCAGGGATAGCTGGCTCAGGTTCGTGCGGTCGTAATAAACGCCCACGCCGGCGGAAATTTTCGTTTCACTGCTCTTATCCACCAGCAACGAACCGGCCGCCCGCGGAGAAAAGTAGTCGTGATTCAGAAAGCTGTCGCGGTCCCAACGGCCACCCACTTCAATCACCAGCCGCTGCATGGCTGACCAGCGGTCCTGTATGAAGGCTCCGGTCTCCATGGTGTTCAGGCTGAAATACGGAGTGTTGCCAAAAGTCAGCTGCCGCAACAGAGCGCTGGTGTCGTCCTTGAACTGGTACGGTTGGCGGAAGACGGTGCCGTGATAGATCACCTTGTCCGCGCGTCCGCCCATGGTTACCTGGTGCGTGCCCAGATGTTTCCACGGCCGCAAATACAAATTGGTGAATGCCTGCGCGCGGTTGGAAGCATTCTGGTTTGTCTGGTAGTAGTTGCCGATTCGTATCTCGGGCGTCTGGATTTCCGGCCCCACGGTGCCCGTGCCGGAAGGCGCCAGGAAATTATGCGTCAAGTGATACGCGGTTCCAAACTCCAGCAGTGTGTTGGGGGCCAGAGTGATCTGGTCCTTCAAGGTCAGCAGGTAGAGTTCCTGTTGCTGGTCAAAAGCCACAGCAAAGGCATCAAAGGCGTCAATGCCTCCGTGCTTTAAGCGGAACAGGTTGACCACGGCCGTGGCGGTGAACGTGTTGCCGGGAGAAAGGTTGGTTCGGACGCGGGCCATGTCCGCGGTGCGCCATGTTGTGGTGTGGTCCTGCCCATCCGGCAGTTCTTCCACAATGGTCAGGTCGTTTTCGCCTTCATGGGAAAGATCAAACCAGGCTTTGTCTTTCACCAGCGGACCGGAGAAATAGGCGCGCGGCGTCCAATTGTTGAAATTGATTCCTTTTACGTTTTGCAGCGTGGGAACAAAGTCCGTGGCGTTGTAGCGGAACTTGTTGTCGCCGTCCGCCATGTCCAGGTCAATCAGCCCGCCAGAGCCTTTGCCGTATTGCGCGGAATACCGCGTGTTGCGCACGTTGATGGCGCGCAGCGCGTCAGGATTAACGCGTAGTGTGAGAGATCCGCTGGAAGGCGCGCCAACCTCAAAACCGTCCACATAATTCTGGACTGACTGGCTGCTCGATCCGGCCACATGCGCCTGGCCTCCCAGCACGATTACGCCCGGAACATACGGCAGCACGTTGCGGTAGTCGCGCGTGGAAGGATAAGGAATCGTGCTGATGTTTTCCGCGGTCAGTTGCTGCGTCCCAGCGCTTTGTTCCGGATCAATCACCGAAGGCTGCGCGCGCACTTCCACTTCTTCATGAAACCCTTTGCTCGACTGCAACCGCACTTCCACCGGAGACGACTGTCCGGCAACAATCTCCAGCTTCTCTACGGTTGTGGTGAAGTAACCGGCTTTCTCGATTTGAATTTTGTATGGCCCGGACGCCAATTGCAGAACCGCGGTTCCCGATGCGCCAGTCTTTGCGTGTTGCACGATCTTCCCGTTTTGCTGGACGACAATCGCGGCGCCGGCAACGGCATGGCCGTTTACATCCACAACGTTTACGTTCACGTTGCCGGAAGCTGCTGCATCTTGCGGTGCAGAAATCGCGTGCGCCAACGCTCTGGGAGAAACAACCGCGACAAGAAGCCCGGCGAGAAACAGAACGGCAATCGGTAAACGGATTTTGAGATTTGATGGCATGGTTTTAACTTGTGAGCCGGCCCTATATCGGCTCAAAGACAGCTCAAAGACTCGAGTGTCACGGGCAGGACGGCATCTGCCCGCGGATGCCATCATTTTATGCCCGGATGGCAGGCAGCAACTAGCGCAAAACGGACATGCCCTATCGGTGCATGTCCGTGAGATTCAACCTTAACCCGGCTGCTTTTCTTGAAGCCCTATTCCGTTGGCCCGTGCTGAGCGGACTCCACAACAATCGGCTGCGGTTTGCGCAGTTCCGGCTTGGGTGCTTCCAGTTTCGGTTCCATGGGACGGGTACGTTCATCGAACTTGCCAAAGATCATTTTGCCGGCGGTGGTCTGCAGGACTGACGTCACGGCAATGTCCACGTTCTTCCCGATCAGCTTGCGTGCGTTGTCCACCACCACCATGGTGCCGTCATCCAGATAAGCCACGCCCTGGTTGTATTCCTTGCCTTCCTTCAGGATGAACACCCGCATGGTTTCACCGGGCAACACAATCGGCTTGAGAGCGTTGGCCAGTTCGTTGATGTTCAGAACTTCCACGCCTTGCAGTTGCGCCACCTTGTTCAGGTTGAAGTCATTGGTGATGATCTTGGCTTCGTACACTTTGGCCAGCTCGATCAACTTGAGGTCAACTTCACGCACGGTGGGAAAATCGTCTTCCACGATCTGCACGTTGATGTTCACGATCTTTTGGACGCGCTGCAGAATATCG
Source organism: Acidobacteriaceae bacterium (assembly GCA_025357215.1). Lineage (GTDB taxonomy): Bacteria > Acidobacteriota > Terriglobia > Terriglobales > Acidobacteriaceae > Angelobacter. The sequence continues at coordinate 4,467 of JANXPR010000196.1, forward strand.
AGCCCGCGGCGGCCACGGTTGCGTTTGAGCGAATCCGCCGAATCAGCCACCAGTTGCAACTCGCGCAACACAAACTGCGGTATCACCAGGACGCCATCCAGAAAGCCGGTATCGGCAATGTCCGCTATGCGGCCATCGATGATCACGCTGGTGTCCAGGATCTTGAAGCTTTTGCGGCCTTGTTTTTCCGACCCAAAGATTCCGCCCAGTGCGGCCAGGTTCAGCAGGTCACCTTTGTTGGCGCCCACCACCAGGCCCACGTAGGCCATCAACAGCATGACCATGAGCTGCAGGAACCGCTGGGTTTCAGGATGGGTGATGCTGTTGCGGATGACGACGCTGAACAGGTAAGCGCCCAGAATTCCGCAAATGCTGCCAATCACCGCGCCGATCAGCCGTTTCAAGCTGACTACGCGGAGCCGCGCTTCAAACCCCACGACCAGAATTCCCAGAATGGCCCCCACCACGGCGGCAAACCAGGGAGCAAATTTGGCCAATCCAAAGGGTTGCAGGTTGTAACAGACGAGTGCCACTACTCCAATGAAGACAAAACGGATAATAAATAGGTCCATAAGGACCCTCCCGGCCGGGAGCTGCTAAATGGTCAAGGTAAAAAAGATTTAAGATGCAAACACAGTACCCTAACTTACCGGCTGCCCCCGCAGCTATGCACGGAGGATGTGAAAGTTAATAAGCTCCGTACAAAATTCTTTATTCGCGCACAGTATACAACAGCTGGCATCTGGCGGCGCGATCTTGTTGGTTATCGAATCAGTTAATGTTCCTGCGGTCTTTGGTGTTGACTAAGATAACATCCACGCGGCATCTTTAAACTACGGATTGCATGAACAACGAATTGCATCTCGCGCAGAGGTGTCCTTTCTCCTTAGTTGAAGAGTTGGCCGAAAGTAGATGAGCGGCCTGGTCCTCCGTATGAGCGGCGGACTGTAAAAGACCGGCGCTGAAATCTCGGGGGAGAAATTAACGCCGGTCTTTTTTCGCCATCATTTTGACGCAAAGACGATAAGACTAGACGACAAGACTTAAAGACGAAACCATGCGCCCGCTCAGAAAACTTCACTGGCTCGAAATGGACAAAGGCTCCCTTGCGATGTCCGTACTTCTATACTCAACCCTGAATTCTCTCCAGTCGTCCGGCTCTCTGAAAACCTTAGCTTGTGAGTTTTTCCCGTCGTAAGTAGCTTAGGGTGTTTACCCCGGAACCCAGGTAATGTTGCCGTGACCGGGCCCGATGTGCGAGAGTATCCCGTCCGCCTGCCTGGCAACGGCGGTGACCGGATTCCCATCGCGGGGTCCGCAACAAGGGAGAACTATGGCAAAGCAACCAACAACACGAGGTTATGACGAAGCCGTTGAATGGCTCCGCGGCCATGGATTTGAAATCCTGGACGCGCCCGGCACCAAGAACCGCGTGTTCGTAAAAAAATACACCTGCTCGGCCGCCATCGAAAAGACTGGCGACGATGACGTAAAGATTTTCGCGAAGCCCGGTTATTTGATCGGCGGCGAAATTTCCCGCCTCACGGACAAGGGCTACCAGAAGTTTCTGAAGACCACCAAGACCGAGGTTCCGGCCTCAGCCGACCATCTCAAGGCTCTTCACGATTTTTCTGAAGAACTACGCGAAGCTCTGGGCGGAACCAGCTTGTACAACGAATCGCTGGGAACGGTGAGCGACAACTATGTTTATGATCGCGTAAAAGGCCGCGACCTTCCTGAAGCGCAGCGTCCTCAACCAGCGTGGGAAGCCAAGCCGGTTACGGGCCGCAAACCGGCCTAGTAGATATACAAAGACAATATTCAAAAAGGGGCGCGCCTGCGTCCCCTTTCATTTTGCCCGCTATATTGCCCAGTCTTAGTCCCTCTAGTATGATCCTTGGCATTCTATCCGTCTGGTCTGTGGGGGACTTGCAACCTTATTCGGTCCAATTCCGAACGACCAGTGTGACTAGTCGGGCTTCAGCGTTGATGCTACGCCGGCAACGATCCGGGAGTTTCAGCACAAACTCAAGCCAAACCAATCAAAATTCCAGACGCACCAAAGGAGACAAGAACATGAGGACAGCAAAATCCCTGGTATGGCTCATCGCCCTCTGCCTGGCGCTGGGGCTCACCGCCACCACCGCATTCGCCAAGCCCACCAACCTTCAAGACACCAAGACCGACGACACTAAATCGAAGAAGAAAAAGAAGAAAAAAGGCGCCGAAGCTACTGACGCCAAGACCGACACCAAGTCTGACGCCACTCCCCCCGAGGCCAAGAAAAAAGGCAGCCACAAGGGAAAGAAAAAAGGCGAAGAAGCGCCCGCCGCAACAGCAACTCCGGCGCCCGCAGCCGCAACCACTACCAGCAAGCCTCCGGCTCCGGCAGCCACGCCAGCTCCTGCCGCCGCGCCAACGGCTCCGCCAAAGGCTGACACCAGCAGCAAAAAAGGTGGCGCTCCTACCGCCGCACAAACACCTTCCGCTCCCGGACAGGTGTGGGTGAACACCGAGACCGGTGTTTATCACAAGAGTGGCCGGTGGTATGGCAAGACCAAACAAGGCAAGTTCATGTCAGAAGCTGACGCCCAAAAAGCCGGCTACCATGAAGACAAGGGCGAAGCCAAAAGCAAGTAAGTGGACACGCAAGTAAAGACAAGTAAGTAAAGAGCAGCGGTCGCAGCCAGGCTCTTACGGAACCAAGGTGGCGGGAGTGGAAACAAGTTTCCCTTCCGCCACTATTTGTAAGGAGTAAAAGTATGGGACTTCTAGATGACGTGATGAATGCCGCCACCGGCGGCGGAAATCAAAGCAACAGCATGCTGGGCCATGTGCTCGATATGGTGCAGAACCACCCGGGCGGAGTTTCCGGCCTAGTCAATAGCTTGAACTCCGGCGGACTCGGCGCAGCTGTATCTTCGTGGATCGGAACCGGACAGAACGTGCCCGTCTCCGCAGATGCGATTGAATCCGCGCTGGGCAGCGGCCCTATCGCCAACCTGGCCGCCAAGGCCGGCATTTCACCGGATCAAGCTAAAGCAGCCATAAGCCAGTATCTTCCGCAGATTATTGACAAGCTCAGCCCCAACGGACAAATGCCGCAGGGCGGCGGGCTGCTGGAAAGCGCGCTGAGCATGCTGCGCCCCAAATAGCGTATCGAAGCGCGCACCGGCTTTATTTGTAGTTTGGGTTCAACCGAAAAACAGCAGGCTATTGCGTGGTAACTCTGCGTCGCCCGGTCTTAGCGGCTGCCACAGCGCTTTGGCTGGGCCGTTTTTTTCTGGCCCGTGCGCGGGCTTCTTCCCACTCCACGCTGAAGATGTGTACCGGCTCAATGCGGCCTTTGATGCACAGCGGCGGCAGTTCTTCCAGGTCGAACTTTCCATCGAGTTCCGCGGCCGTGGCGTGGGAAATCAAAATCTGCTGTCCGGCGGCGTTGTTCATCAGGCGCGAAGCCGTGTTCACCGAATCGCCAACCACGGTGTAATCCAGCCGGCGCGGTGATCCGATGTTGCCGGCGGTAACCACTCCCGTGTTGATGCCGATACCCACGCGCAGCTCCGGCCACTGGCGCGCCGCTGCATCGCGATTGAGTTCCGTCAACAACCGCTGAATCTGGATGGCTGACTGCACGGCATTCGCCGCGTCATTCCCTTTGGACAAGGGAGCGCCAAACACGGCCATTACCGCATCGCCAATGTACTTATCGATCATTCCACCGAAATCGAAAATCACGTCCGATACGCGCGTGAAATACTCGTTCAGCATTTCCACCACGCGTCCTGGCTCCATCACTTCGCTCATCGCGGTAAAGCCGCGAATGTCGGCGAACATGACGGTAACTTTCTGGTTCACGCCGCCCAGCCGAGCTTCCGGATTGGCGGCCACCATCTCCGCGACTTCCGGAGCGAGAAAGCGCTCCAGCGCCGCGCGCTGCAAACCTTGTTGCGCAATTTCCTGGTGCGCCATGAAGGTGTCCATGGCGGCGCCGGCTTGCGATGCCAGCAACGCGAAAACGTTCAACTCTTCCTGTGTAAAGGCCGACGCTTTTTCCATGTTGTCCACGTACAGCACGCCGAACATGCGGCTGGCGCCGATCAAGGGCGCGCACATGGCGGACCGCAATCCGGAGATCTTCATGCTCTCGCTGCCACTAAAGCGCGAGTCAGCGGTTACGTTGTCGATGAGAATCGGTTGCCGCTCTTTGCGGATCAGCTCCAGCACGCTCTTGCTCAGGATGATCTGTTGCTGTTTGCAGGAATCTTCCTGGTGGCGATAGCGGACTTCGCTCTGTTGCATCACTTTGCCGGACTCATCGAACAGCATCACAAATCCGCGTTCCACGCCTTCAATGAGTGACGCCAGAGAGATCACTTGCTGGCTGATATCGTCAATCGAGAGTTTGCCGTTGAAAGCCTTGCCGGCCTCATAGAGCACGGTAAGCAGATAGTTTTCGCGTTCCAGTTTCTTAACGCGCTCGGCCATGTTGGCCACGGCGGTATCGGACACCTGTACGCCCGGCGGCAACTGGCCAGGTTCAACGCGTCCGCGAATAATTTGGTTGAAAGTAGAAGGCCACTCGCCACGGCGGACCTGAATGCCGTTTTCGTCCACGCTTTCCAGTTGGATTTCGTAACGCCCTACCTGGAGTACGTCGCCGGCTTTCAGAAGGCTTTCCCGCTGGATGCGTTCGCCGTTAAGGAACAGGCCGTTGGTGCTGCCGCGGTCGGCGATAAGCAAACCGCTGTCGTCCTGCTTGATTACGGCGTGCAGGCGGCTGACGCTCGCGTCATTGAGCACCAGATCGTTGGCGTTGCCGCGGCCAATGGTGACCACCGGCTTGCCGAGTTCGAGGATCCCCTTTTTTCCATCAGGAGAAGAGATGAGAAGTCGGGCCATGGGTCCCTACTGCTTTTCCAATATCTCGTCCAGTGGCGTGATCTTGCCCAGCTGCACGCGAACGTTCCTGTGAACGGTTTTGTAGCCATCCATCTGCAAAATAATTGTGTAAATGCCAGGCTCCGCCGGCCAGCGCGCGTTGGAATGCTTAGGCGCGGTCTTGCCGTCCACGATGATGGTCGCGCCTTCAGGAACCGTGCGCACGTGCACCAGGCCCTTGCCATCAGGGACGGTGTCCGCTCCAATCATCTTCTTGAAAAAATTGTTGCTGCTCGGTCCATCTTCCGTGCGCTGGTTCGCGCTCAGCATCACCGGAGAGAAACTGGTTGTCTGGCCTTCCGCCAGTGTGGTTTCCGTGGCGGCGTCTTTGTAGCCAGCCTTGCGCACGCTCACCCGATGAATGCCTTTGTCCACCGTCAACTGTGAAGGTGTAGTCTGGCCCGTGTCGCGTCCATCCAGCCAGATGTTGGCGCCCTGCGGATTGCTGTTCACAACAATCGTGGAGACCGCGGGAGTCAGATCAGCATTCACGTCCTGGCTCTTGCCCGTGGAAGTTTCCACGGTAAGCGTCTGCGGAATGAAACCCGGTTTGGTAAAGACCACGGTATGCAGTCCGGCAGCAAGATGAGAAGCTGTGAACGGCGTGACCCATGAAGGTTCGCTCCATCCGTCAACTTCAACCTTTGCGCCGTCCGGTTTGGTGGCAAATTTGAGTTCGCTTTGCTGCGTGAAAACCTGGTTCGGTGACGCCGCGGCCTTGCCTCTGCTGGCTGGCATTGCTGAGGTCTGGCTCACGTACTTAACCGTGGTATCGCGGGCAATAACTGAGTTGCCGGACTTTCCTGCCGTCGGGACCGAAGTCTGTGGCGATGTCTGTCCAGCGCCCGCGGAAGCGTCTGGCGAAGAAATCTGTTCCGTAGTGGGCGACGTAATCGACTGAGCCTGCGGCACGGCTTTCACTGCGGACTCAATCTGCCGCATCTTGCTATGGGTGCGGTAGTAGGCAAACGCGCCCATCGTGGAACCCAGCAACACAACCGCGCCAACCACCGCAGCCAACATCTTGTTGGTGCGCGGATTGGAAGCGGCCGTCTTGCGGCGCATAGGCACAGGAGCTTTCCTGGGAGCAGGCACCGCTTCCGGCGCAAGCAAAGCGCTTCCGCCCACGACTCTTACCGGAAGCACCACCGTCCGGTCCAGCGAGGATGTTGCGGTGTTAGGCGAAACCGAAGTGGCGTGCATCGGGGCGCCGGCAACTCGCGCGGACGTGGACTCAGGATTAACGGGCAAACTCTTGTAATTTTCCAGATCGTGCACCAGGTCGGCGCCGGTCTGGTAACGTTCGTCCGGCTGCTTGGCCAGTGACTTCACAACAATGGCGCTCAATCCCGGATGGACGGTCACATCAAGTTCGCGTGGCGGGATAGGATTTTCATTCACGATCTTGTAGATGATCGTGGTCACGTTTTGCCCGACGAACGGCTTTTCGCCGGTGAGCATTTCGTAAAGAATCACACCAAAGCTGAAAAGATCAGACCGGCCATCCAGTTGCCGGCCTTTTACCTGCTCGGGCGCCATGTAGTTTGGCGTTCCCAGCACCTGGCCCGTGGAAGTCATGCTGCCGCCGGACTTGGCAATACCGAAGTCCATGATCTTCACCGTGCCGTTGGCGGTGATCATGATGTTAGCGGGCTTTACGTCGCGATGAACGATACCGTGCGAGTGCGCGTAGTCCAGGCCTTTGCAGATCTGCCGCGAGTACTGGATCACTTCTTCGGTCGTGAGGATATGTTTTTCCGCGATCAACTCATGCAGCGTGGTGCCCTGGATGAACTCCATGGCGATGTAGAAGATGCCGTCCTGCTGGCCGGCGTCGTAGATGGTAACGATATTGGGGTGGTTCAGTACGCCAGCGGCGCGCGCTTCGTTCTGGAAACGGCGCATCATCTCGGCGGCGTCCAGTCCATGGACGTCGAGCCGCATCGTCTTGAGCGCTACCGTCCGGCCGATGGTTGGGTCTTTTGCTTTATAGACCACACCCATGGCGCCGCGGCCCAGCTCGCCGATGATTTCGTACCTTCCGACTGTTTCTAAAGACATTGAGGGCATTTTCGTTTCCGACTCAAGTGGCGCCCATTCGTTCGGGGAAAACACAACGTCTGTATCCTGTTCTATCTCTTGTTATTCGGCTGTCTTGCTTGGCACTTTATGGGAGACAGAACCCTAAGTGAGTTGAAAATACTCTACCCACCCATCAGGGTCAATGTACCTTTGCACTGTGGACGTGACTTTGGTAAGCACTGAAGAATGGTCAAACGGCCTGTAAAACCGGGCATACAATGGCGCCATGCTCAAACCGTCACTACTTGTGCTGTGCTTCTCCGCCTTGGTCGCCTCGTCACCCGTCATGGGACTCCACCAGGACCTTTCCCAGCCCGCACAGGGACAAAAACCGGCGAAAACCGCTGGCACCGACGACCAGCAGCAGGAAATGCCCGAAGAAATACGAGCTAACCTGGAAGAAGGCGTGAAACACATGCTCGTTTCCCAGATAGAAGCCTGGAACCACGGGAAACTGGAAGCCTTTATGCAGGGTTACTGGCACTCGCCGGAGCTGGTGTTCTTTTCCGGCGGAACTGTTACCAAAGGCTGGGAACCAACGCTTGAGCGCTACCGCCTTCGCTACCAGAGCCAGGGGCGAGAAATGGGGAAACTCGACTTTCAGGACCTGAAGATCGACCTGATCAGCCGCAAAGCCGCCGTGGTCACCGGCGTGTGGCAGTTGGAAATGTCTGACGGCAAGAAGCCGCATGGGCTTTTCACTTTAATCGTGAAACGTATGCCCGGTGGCTGGAGAATTGTGCACGACCACACGTCCGTAGCCGAGTAGATTAGCCGCTGACAAAGCCAGGCACGTCAGCGGGAGACTCGTTGAGCGCGAGCCAATACGCCCCTATCTGCTGGACGGCAACGAGAAACTCGCTAAAATCCACCGGCTTGCGGATGTAGCTGTTACAGCCGTTACGATATCCGCCCAGCAGATCTTCCTGCTCTTTGGACGTAGTCAGAATGATTACCGGAAGAAGCCGGGTGCGTTCCTCTGCCCGAATGCGCCGCAAGACTTCAAGCCCGTCAATCCCGGGTAGTCTCAAGTCCAGCAGCACAATCGCCGGCAATGGCTGCGGTTCCGGCGTAAGCAGAAAATCGAGCGCCGCGGTCCCGTCTCTGGCTACAACCACTTCGTTCACGATGTTGCTCTTCTTAAGCGCGCGCAGCGTCAAATCTGCGTCGTCCGCGTTGTCTTCCACCAGCAGGATCTTCTTTTGGGTCATGGTTTCTCTCTCAGATTATTTGCCCGCCAGTACAAAGTAAAAAGTAGCGCCCTGGTCAACAGCGGCTTCCACCCAGATTCGCCCCCCATGTCGCCGGATGATGCGCTGCACGGTAGCCAGACCCACACCCGTGCCGGGGAACCTGGCTTCATCATGCATGCGCTGGAAGGGTGCGAATAGCTTCTCCGAGTATTTCAAGTCAAAGCCCACTCCGTCGTCCCGAACGAAGTACACAACTTCATTGTCCTGCTTTTGCCAGTTGAACTCTATGACCGCGTTTGGTTTGGTTCCACTGAATTTCCAGGCATTTCCCAATAAGTTATCCATGACGACGCGGATCAACCCAGGATCAGCTTCCACGATCAGGTCGGGCGCAATCTTGAACTCCACCTGGCGAGTGGGATTCGTGGTTTGCAAGCGGGTAGCGACCTCCTGAGCGATCTGGCTCAGGTTCACTCGCGTCCGGTTCATTTCCGACCGCGCGGTACGCGCCAGGGTGAGCAGATCGTCAATCAGCAGTCCCATCCGCTTGGCGGCAGCGCAAACGCGCCTTAAGTCCGCTTGGCCTTGCTCGTCCAGTTTGTCTCCGGAGTCTTCCAGCACGGCGCGGCTGAAACCATCAATGGCCCGCAACGGCGCGCGCAGGTCATGCGAGACCGAGTAGCTGAAAGCTTCCAGCTCTTTATTACTGGCCGCGAGCTCGGCGCGAACCTGCTCTGACGCGGCGGCCGCTTGTGTGTGGGCGATGATCCTGGGCACCAGTGGCGGCAACAAAACAGCCGTCGCCACGGAAGCAACCGCCGTAACGGCTTTTAAATATCCTGCAAGCCAGTACACTGGTCGCCACAGAGTGATGGCTTCCAGCAGATGCGTAAATCCGCAGGCAACAATGAAAAATCCGAACGCCAGAAACATCCAATTGAAGGGGATGGTTTCGCGTCCGCGCCAGACCATATACCCCAGCGTGGCCGCAATGGCCACATAGGCAAGCCAGATCAGCACATCTGACACCACGTGTAGCGTGATCAGTGAACTGTTGCCTAGATAACAAAAAGAGTGCGGAAGAAAGCTGGCCGCGGAAAAAACTTGCGGCAAGAAAAGCGGCAGAACCACCACAGCCAGTGCAGCAGTAGTAACCAGCTGCCACCGCTTCCCAGGCGCTTCCAGCGGGACCGGACCTGCGGACATGAGCCCTCCAACTACAAGCGGTAGTCTCGATCCTCGCAAGGACGAGCCCTACCAAACCGCAAATTATCTATCAGCGCACTCTTCTGGAGACATAAGTTATTTCTTAACTGATGATGTGGTTACACTGGATTGGGGAAGTGTCAGCGCCGATTGCCACGCGCAGCCATCTGTCTTTGTAGTTCACGATAAGCTTCGCTCTTGGCCACGCCGAGTTCACGAGCCAAAACTTTCAAGGCTGCCTTCTCGTCCAGATTCTGCGTCCGCATGATTTCCTGGATGCGCGCGGGGAGATCACGCTTAGCAGCAGGCTTTTCTCCTGATTCGCCTGGAGTTGCGCCCGCGCGCCTGCCTTCTGCTGTGGTCCGCGCTGCCGCTTTGTCGATGAGCAGAGTAATTTCGCCTCTAAGATCAGCTGCTTGCACGCGTTCGAGCAGTTCTGCCGCGGTTCCACGAAGAAACTCCTCATGCAGCTTGGTCAGTTCGCGCGCGATCACCACGCGCCGCTCCCCGCCCATCACGGCTACCACGTCTTCCAGCGCTTCACGGATGCGGTGCGGCGTTTCATAGACGACCACCGTATGGCCGGCATCGCGAAATTTCTCCAGCGCCGTTTTGCGTTGTCCGGATTTTGCCGGCAGGAATCCCTTAAATTCAAAAGAGTCAGCGGGCAATCCGCTTCCGGCAATTGCCGTCACCAACGCGGACGCTCCCGGCACCGGCACCACCGGAATCCCGGATGCAATCGCGAGGTTGATCAAGCGGTAACCCGGATCGGAAATTCCCGGCATGCCGGCATCGGAAACCTGGGCGATGGTCTCGCCGGCTTGCAATTTGCTCACAAGTTCAATCGCGCGCTCGGCTTCGTTGTGGTCGTGATAACTGACCGTGGGAGTTTCAATGCTGTAATGGTCCAAAAGCTTGCGGGTTTGCCGCGTGTCCTCGCAAGCAATCAGGCTGACCTCTTTCAGGATGCGTACCGCGCGGAAGGTGATGTCTTCCAGGTTGCCAATTGGCGTGGCCACCACGTAGAGCGTTCCCCGGTTTGGGGCGATGTTTACAGGAGCAATGGGCGCAGGCATCGAAGGAAAAGTGTAGCGCACTCGCCGAGATTTACGCGCGAAGAGCAGCGCGCAGTTACGCGCAGCAAAAAGAAGGCTACTGCTTGGACTCTGGCTCCTTTTTAGCCGCTTCCACATTTGGAACCGTTACATCGGCATTCACTGTACCCATCTGTCCAGTGGTGGCGTCGCGCACTAGCAATCGCAGGAAATATTTCCCCGGCGCAAGGTCGACGCTCAATTGACAGGGAAAATACGTTTTCCCGATCCGGTCGTAAACTTCCGGACGCAACGCGGCGTTCACGCGGGCGCCTTCCGTTTTAACCGGCTTGTCGATGTTGCCCGGCGGAAAGACGCGCACGGCGCAGTCAACCTGGGCCCGTTGCAAACCGTCAGCGCCTTTTTCAAAGCTGATCTGGTGGGGGTCAAGCGCGAAGTCCACGCGTACTTTGGTTTCACCCGGCCCGGGAGCGATCACATGGGCCTCAAACTGGACCGCCATTGCCATGGGATAATCGGCGTTGAGCGCCTGGCCCATTTCAATGTCCCGTTGTTGCGGGTGCTGCTTTTCAAATGTCACGCGATCAATGGCGTAGTAGCCCACGCGATAGCGCAATTTGGCGCCGGAATGCGTCACGCGCACCTGGATCTTGCGAAAGCGTCCATCCCAATTCTTGTTGTCCGGATAGTACCCGATGGTGTAATACGTTGAACCATCATCCATTCCGTCGCGGACTGCCACGTCCAGATCGTTCCGATTGTAGAAGGCCAGGCCACCGGTCTTCTCGGCGATGTCCCGCATGTTGTAATGAGCTTGAAACAGTTCTTCCGCCTGGCGGCCTTCTGACCTGACGGCCAAGCCACCCATGCCGCCCTGCCCGTTCATGGGCGTGGCAACGTTGAAGAAGGCGCTGCCCAACAGGCCCCGGGCGTCCACCGGATAAACCGAAACCTGGGCGTCGGCCAGCAGGTTGCTGATCAGAGCAAGCTGGTCCGCGTACTCCCGCCGGTTCAAGGCATTCGACTTCGGTTCCGCCGCTGGCGCCAGAGATTTGTCCCCGTTAGGCGACACACGATCATTCCGCACATCAGGATAAACCGCGAACGGGATCGATTCGGAAATCCAGATCAGGTTCTTTCTTCCTGGGTATCCTGACAACATGCGGCCGAGCGAACTCAAGGCAGCGAACGTATACTGCACGCGAAAGTCAGATTGATTGGCGACATTCTGGTCGGCAAAATCTTCTATCTGGGCCTTGAGAATCGGCGCCTTTTCCGCTGCGGTTTGTTCGGCCCAGCCCTGCAATGTCAGCGGGACCTCAGAGGTGCCGTTGGGGTTGCTAAGCACGTGCGAACTCTCGCCTTTAAACGTCCGGATGATGTTCTTCAGTTCGCTCAGGTCCGTGGTGAAGTCCTGCAGCAGCCGCAGTTTTCGTCCCATGGCGTAAATTGCAATGGGCTGGCCGGGAGGAAGCTTGTCCAGGAACTTCACCATCTCCACCCGCACGTAAGCCTGGTTGAGGAAGGTGGTGTTCAAGGCGTCAATCAAGACGACATTCAGCGAACGGTTGGTTCCATACTTGGGCGCGTTGCGGAACACGCTAGGCGGCAATGCGGCTTTCTGTTGCGGAAGCGCGTCACCCTGACCAGGATGTTGAAAATTGAAAACGCTGACTTTTTGCTGTTTGCCGTCTTCGAGGATGGTGAAGTCTTCGGCACGCAAGTCCGGCAGGACTTTGTCCTTCTTGTCGCGGGCCACTACGTCCACAATCACCAGGCGGGTGTTGACTTTGAGAACGGTACTGGGAACCGGCCCGGTATCTGCCTGTTGTGCCACAGCTTGAGGAAAGGCAGTTTGCGGTTCACTCGACTGCGGCGCCTGGGCGACGGCATGCGCCAACGCGAAGCCGACAATGAACGCAAAGATCGAAGATCGTGAAATGACGCGTTTGGTCAAAAATTTGTTCACTTGTACTTCCAGACCTCTCTGCGCGCAAGGCTATGCCGCGGCCATCCGGGAGTCAAGCTGCATTCCACACATGTCCTGATCTGTCGGTTCGGCTTGCGGCAGCCAAAATGAGGTTCCGGGGACAGCGAACGCCCCGCGTTGACCACTATCTCCGCTTGACCCTAAAATTAGGCCAGTTCAAGAAAACTCTCCAGCAAAGGTCGTCCGTGCCTCTTTACGAATATCAGTGCCAAAAATGTAAGCACAAGTTTGAGAAGATCCAGAAGTTCTCTGACCGTCCGCTCAAGAAGTGTCCGGAATGCGGCGGCGCTCTGGAAAAAGTACTGCATGCGGCCGGTCTCAGCTTTAAAGGCAGCGGCTGGTACGTAAACGATTACGGCGGCAAAAAGGCCGACCCTAGTTCGTCCAGTTCCTCCGGGGATGGCGGCAGCGAGAGTTCGGCTTCCAAGGCCACGGAAAAGACCGACAAGAAGTCAGACTCAAAGGCCGAAGCCAAATCTGAATCTAAGTCCGAATCAAAGCCCGAGCCGAAGAAGACGGAAACCAAGCGCGGTCGCGCCAAGCGATAAAAGAAGGCGCCGCGAACGACGCCTTTTCCTAATGGGCTTTAGTTCTTACGCTTTCTGTTTTTCCGCCGGCTTCTCCTCGCCTGCCCGCCCACTTACCTTGAAAACCATCTGCCGCTTAGGGACGTCCGCGTCCACCACCAGATGATCGCCATGCAGGACTTCACCTTCCAGGATCTTCAACGCCAGCGGGTCCTGGATCAGCTTCTGGATCGCGCGCTTCAACGGACGCGCACCGTAAGCCCGGTCATAGCCTTCCATGAACAGCAGTTCTTTCGCCGTTGGCGTGAGCTCGATGGTGATCTTGCGGTCGGCCAGGAGCTTACGCAGATCGTCCAGACGCAACTCAACGATGTGCGTGAGCTGTGCTTCGCCCAGCGGACCGAACACAATAATGTCGTCCACGCGGTTCAGGAATTCCGGACGGAAATGTTGCCGCAACGCTTCCATCACATGGTCCGTGGCTTCCGCAAAGGCTTCCGGTGAAGCAATACCCTCGGCCTGCAAATAACTCGCACCGATGTTCGACGTCATGATGATCACCGCGTTCTTAAAGTCCACGGTGCGGCCCTTGGAATCCGTCAAGCGGCCGTCGTCCAGCACTTGCAACAGCGTGTTGAAGACGTCAGGATGCGCCTTCTCGATTTCGTCAAACAAGATGACGCAATACGGCCGGCGACGCACCGCTTCGGTAAGCTGTCCGCCTTCGTCATAACCCACGTATCCCGGAGGCGCGCCGATCAGCCGCGCCACGGCGTGCTTTTCCATGTACTCGGACATATCAATGCGCACCATGGCGTGCTCGTCGTCAAAGAGAAATTCCGCCAGCGCTCGCGCCAGTTCGGTTTTGCCTACGCCCGTGGGCCCCAGGAATATGAATGACCCAATCGGTTTGCGCGGATCGCTCAACCCGGCGCGCGAACGCCGTATCGCATTCGAAACGCGCTTGACCGGATCTTCCTGGCCGACCACGCGCTGGCGCAGACGCTCTTCCATGGTGACCAGCTTCTTCACTTCGCCTTCCAACATCTTCGAAACAGGAATTCCCGTCCACTTGGCGACGATCCTGGCCACATCTTCTTCGTCCACTTCTTCTTTCAGCATGCGGCTGGGCTTTGTTCCAGCCCCCGGGCCGCTGCCTTCGGCGGCTGCGCTCAGCTTGGCCAGATCGGCTACCGCCTGGCGCAATTCTCCATAGCGGATGGCGGCCACCCGCTCCAGGTCGCCCTTGCGCTCGGCCTGCTGTTCTTCCAGTTTCAGTTGCTCAATGCGTCCTTTGATCTGGTGAATCTTGCCGATGGCTTCTTTCTCTTCCTTCCAGCGGACTTTCAAGGAATTCGATTGCTCGCGCACCTGCGCAAGTTCGCGTTCCAGAGCCGTGAGCCGCTCGCGGGAATTCGCATCGTCTTCTTTCTTCAGCGCCTGCTTTTCAATCTCCAGCTGCGTGGCTTTGCGCTCCAGCTGGTCGATCTCCGTGGGCATGGAATCGATCTGTATGCGCAGGGAAGCCGCGGCTTCATCGATCAAGTCGATCGCTTTGTCCGGCAAGAAGCGATCGGAGATGTAGCGATGTGAAAGCGTGGCCGCCGCGACGATGGCGGAATCCTTGATCCGCACGCCGTGATGAACTTCGTACTTTTCTTTCAGGCCGCGCAGAATTGAAATCGTGTCTTCCACATTCGGCTCGCCGACGAACACGATCTGAAAGCGCCGCTCCAGCGCCGCGTCCTTCTCAATGTACTTGCGGTATTCGTTCAGCGTGGTAGCGCCGATGGCCCGCAGCTCTCCGCGTGCCAGTGCCGGCTTGAGCATGTTGCTGGCGTCAATTGCGCCTTCGGCCGCGCCCGCGCCGACGAGCGTATGCAACTCGTCTATGAACAGAATCATCTGCCCGTTGGAGTCTTCAATCTCTTTCAGCACGGCCTTCAGGCGGTCTTCAAACTCGCCGCGATACTTCGCGCCGGCCAGCATCGAGCCCAGATCGAGGGACACCAGCCGCTTGTTCTTTAGGTTTTCCGGGACGTCGCCGCTGATGATGCGCTGGGCCAGGCCTTCGACAATTGCTGTCTTGCCCACGCCGGGCTCACCGATCAACACCGGATTGTTTTTAGTACGGCGGGAAAGCACCTGGACCACGCGACGTACCTCTTCATCGCGGCCGATCACCGGGTCCAGCTTGCCGCGCCGCGCCAGTTCAGTGAGATCTTTCGCGTAGCGTTCCAGCGCCTGGAATTTCCCTTCAGGATTCTGGTCGGTGACGCGTTGCGATCCGCGAACGGCGGTAAGCGCTTTGAGAATCGAATCATAGGTCGCGCCCATCGACAAAAGAATGTCCTGCGCGGTGTTGCTCCGGTCCTTGGCTGCGCCAGAAACCGTGGCCAGCAGCAGGTGCTCGGTGGAAACGTACTCATCTTTGAATTGGTCGGCTTCTTTAAAAGCTTGGTCCAGCAGTTTTTGCAGCGCGGAAGAAATTTGCGGCTGGGCTGAGCCGCCCGAAACCTTGGGCAGACGATTGATCTGCTCCGCGGCTTGGGTCTGAACATTGGCCGGGTTCGCGCCCAGCTTGGCCAACACGGGCACAACAATGCCTTCTTTGTCCTGCATCATGCCGGCCAGCACGTGCAAGGGCAACAACTCCGCGTTGCCGTTTTGCGACGCCAGCTCACTGGCATGCTGGATGGCTTCCTGCGCTTTGATGGTGAACTTGTCCCAACGAATCGCCATAACTTTCTACTCCCTGCTGCTATTTAATGTACGCCCAAATAGAACCGGGAGGCTTGCGCCTCCCGATCCCACTTGATTCTCCTGTGATGCTTCTCCGCTTTTTCCTGTCGAACCGGATTTTCACCCCTGCAAGGTCTTTTCCGTTACGCTGACCTTGATCTGCTTGGGTTT
>JANXPR010000197.1 GCA_025357215.1 Acidobacteriaceae bacterium
TGGCCCATCGTCGGCGTGATTCCCGGCCTCGGAGCCAAGTGGATGTCGACGCTGATCTTTATTGTGCTGGCTCCCATGATCGGCCTGCTCATAGGCTTGGCATTGATGGTAGCTGTGTCATGGATATTCCAGCGCACTCGCCCACAAACGGTGGACAAGCTTTTCCGTAAGCTGCAGCTGATCTCCGCAGCGGCATACAGCCTGGGCCACGGCGGTAATGACGCGCAAAAGACCATGGGTATCATGGCGGGAGCCCTTCTAGTCGGTGGCTACCTTACGCCCGCGCAATTCGCTTCCGGCTGGGGCGCGTACAAATGGCACATCATCCTGAGCGCCCATCTGGCCATCGCTCTAGGGACATACTTTGGCGGCTGGCGCATCGTCCAGACCATGGGATCAAAGATTACCAAGCTACGTCCGGTCGGCGGATTCTGCGCGGAAGGCGCCGGCGCGATTACGCTTTTTGTGCTGGCGATGAAAGGCATTCCCGTGAGTACCACGCACACCATCACCGGAGCCATCGTTGGCGTGGGATCAACCGGGCGGCTCTCCGCCGTGCGTTGGGGTGTGGCCAAGAGAATCGTGTGGGCCTGGGTGATGACCATTCCGGCGGCAGCAATCGTGGCGGCTATCACTTACTGGGTGATTCATTTCTTTGTTCCGGCTGCTTAGTCCAACAGCCTATGATTCCTTTAGAACGGTTGCAGAGGAATAACCTGATGTTCGCCGGAAGGCGTGCTCACCGCGCTTTTGATTTTTTCCACCACACTCACGCCGTACTTCAACAGAAAATATAAAGCGCCTACTTCCCTCTCCTGCAACTCTTTGTTGGGATAAAGGAGCGCCGAAAGCTCGTCCGCGTGCCGATAAAGTTCTGTGTTCTTGCGGCTTTCCGCGCGTGCGGCTTTGTCACGTAGGGTTTGCAATTGGTACCGCATCTTGGAACCGGCGTTTTCCGCGGCGTCGAGCAAAGTACGGTCCAGCGCTTCCAGGGGCTTTTGGATTGCCGCCAGCGCATTTTCCAGATGTGCGTTCGCCGCGTCAAAACTTTTTACAATGCTGTCCGGCAACGCGCTGGAAGCAACGGTTTCACGCAATTGATCGGGCCCAACAAAAACATCCGTGAGCGAGAAGCCGTAACGTTCCAGCAGTTTTGCTGCGCGAGGTTCAATCAACGTGGCAAAGATTCTTGGCAGGACGGGAGTAACGCGAGAAGCAAGGTTCCGATAGACGGTTTCAATCTGGGCAAAGTAGGCGATTTCCGCCGGGCCGCCGATGTAACACAGCGTGGGTAGAAGATAGTCCTGCATGATCGGCCGCAGTAGAACGTTGGCGCTGAAACGTTCAGGACATCGTTCAGTTTCGGCCAACAGATCAGCCTGGGCAACTTTGCGCTCGCCAATCAGAAAATGATTCTCAACGTGCCGTACCGGAGTCCGCACGCCATTCTCAAAATAAAAACATACCGTGTGCGACGGCGTGACTTTGACTTGGGCTTGATAGCCAGCGGCTTCCAGTTCTTGCGTGCGAGCCTGCAACGCCTGATTAATTTCGCTAGATTTCGCCAACGCCCCTAGAAACACCGGTTGAGCTATCTTGTGCAATTCGGCGTCCAGCGGATTCAGGAAGATGATTCCCAGATCGGCGAAAACTTTGCTGTAAAACTTGGCAAACGCGCTGCCAAAGGTTTCGCCTTTGCAATAGCTTTTCTTGAGGATCTCAATTGTTTCGGAATCGCCGAACAAGCCTTCCACTTGGTGCACAGCGGCGGTGATTTCGTCGCCAAAGGCAATCGTCCCCACAGGCGCACCTTCCAGATGCTCCACGTTGACGGAGATTTTCTGTAAGCGCTCAGCCGACGGAAGTCCCACGGAGTTGATCTCGGCGAAGTCGTGGTCTTCGGTGGCCATCCAGAAAATCGGGACGGCTCCGGCTTCTTCGGCCAATTTCACCGCGGTAAGCGCTTTGAGTACGCAGAACAGCGGTCCGCCAAACAAGCCCACTTGCTGTCCGGTGACTACCGCCGGCGATCCGTTGCGCAGCCTCTCAAGATTGGCAAGAGTCTTTTCACCCGCGCCAAACGCGCGATTCTGGCGTTCAAGCACATCAACAACGGCCTTGCGGCGTTCGGCGGGATAATCGATTTTCTTGATCTCGTCCTGCCACCAGTCTCGGCTCAGCGGCGGACGCGCATAGAATCGGCTTACTTTGGCGAAATCGTACAGATAGTCAGCAAAAAGGCGGCTGGTGTGGGGAATGCTCGTGAACGGCAAACACTGTGGTTCCAAAGTTGGAGACTCCGCCATGTGCATAAATGGATTGGACGCGCGCCAGCCCCATCGGTTGCACAAAATATCGCGTCCCAGGCTGCGTGGGTTGCCGGACGATTGTAAATGAATCGCAAGAGCCTCAGGGGGCGCCGACAAAGGTGTTCGCCCAAGGGTGTTCGCGCCAAAGACGGATAACAACGGGTTCGGTACAATTACCCGTGGTGGTTCCGACGCGAAAGGACATCCCGACATGAAGCTACTCGCAACCGCATTAACCATGACGCTGTTCGTCGGATCGCTGACGGCCCAGAAGCCAGCGCCGTCTGACAATCAGACGATGAAATCCCAAGCCATGACCACGTTGAAGCTGGTGGATGACTACAAGGCTGACGCCGAGAAGACCGGCAAGACCGATGTTCCCACTGAATCTCAAAAGCGTGCGGAACTTGCCATCAACAAGCTGGCGAACGTTACATTGTGCAGTCCTTCTCCGTCTCCTAATGCCCTCCGGGTCATGCCCGAAATGTCCGGAATTGAAGTTTGCTCCACTTTGCGCAACCGCATGGATCTCCTGATGAGTGATACGCGAAAGATTGCGATCGTCTCCACCCAGTTTCAAATCAGCCATCGCGACGACATCCGAGCGAATCTATCCCAGGTGATCAAGGAATACGAAGAAGATCGGGTGTGGGTTCTGGCCACGATTGACAGGTGGAAAACATCGAACGCCGTGGACGATCGCACTCGGTAAAACTCTACCCTTGGATTCAACGCAAGCGAGAATTCCGAACGACGCCGTCCCCAAGGAAAATGAGCCGAAGCGGCTCGTCCGTGCATCCAATGCTTGACTCGTCATGCTGGCTCTCATAAGGTAGATACAGGCTTTAGTCTTTTTACGGCCACGATCTTTTACGACCACGATCTTTAACGATCAAGTTCTTTGACAATCAGGGTTTTGAGAAAAAGGTCCACAAGTCCTTTTCCGAAATGGGGGCGTCACGGCTTCGACGGAAATGCTTGCGGCCAAGAGGCATACCGGGGCGCATACCCCCGTAAGTGGTGCAAAAACAATAATTGCTAACTCTAACCAGTTTGCATACGCAGCTTAATTAATTAAGCAGCCGCTCTCCGCAGCTTCGTCCACGGGCTGTGAAAGGGCGTCACACAGTGGGCTGGTCTTCTCTGCTAAGCCAGGGCTGGAGGACGAGACAAACGGGCTAGTGCTTTGCATTTCTTGTCCGTTCTGAGTGCAAAGCGCGAAACTGGCGGGGTAATTCCCGTCGGGTGAACTGGACTAAGTATGTAGGCTCTTGACCAGTAACATTTTCGGACGTGGGTTCAACTCCCGCCGCCTCCACCACTATAACATACTGATAATAAACAAGTTATAAAACAATAGAAAACATCGTACAATAAACGTACAATGGATTCGGCAACGAGGCCGATCCCATGCTGTCCGTTTACTCTCGACACTACCCTCCCTGCCCCTCCAGCGACCTCAACTACAAGCGCTGCCGCTGCCCCAAGTGGATCAATGGCCTGCTTGGGACTGATGGTCCCTTCATCCGTCGCAGTGCCAAAACCCGCAGTTGGGAAAAAGCCGAAGACTTCAAACGCAAGCTGGAAGAGGAATATGAGGCGAAGCAGCTAGGACTTGAAGAGGCCTCCCGGCCGAAACCTGCTCTCGTAACTGTCAAAGAGGCCGTGTCACGTTTTCTGAACAGCAAGCGCAACGAGAATCTTGCCGACTCGACTCTCGATAAGCTGACCACGATCTTCGAGAAGCAGTTCCTCGGCTGGAGCACTTCAGTTGGGTTC
>JANXPR010000277.1 GCA_025357215.1 Acidobacteriaceae bacterium
TTACTCAGAAGCCAGACGGCGCTCAGTTCTGCCGCGACCTCGGCCTGGGCGAACATCTCATCAACTCGAACGATTTTCAGCGTAAGACTTACATCCTGGTCAAAGGCCGTCTCGTCGCCATCCCGGACGGTCTGGAATTCATGGTGCCAACGCGAATGCTGCCCATGGCCACCACTGAGCTTTTTTCTTTCAAGACAAAAATGCTCATGGCTAAAGAATGGCTTTCCGGACCGAAAGCCGCAGCAAATGGGGGATCGAATAACGAAGACGAATCTGTCGCCGACTTCGTCCGCCGCCACTTCGGCCAGCAGATGGTTGACCGCGTCGCCGAACCGCTGCTTGCCGGCGTTTACGGTGGTAATGCCGACCACATGTCCGTTCGCGCCGTGCTGCCGCGTTTTGCGGAAATGGAACGCGAAGAAGGAAGCTTGGTGCGCGCAAGTTTGAAGGCCCGTAAAGCCCGCTTGGCCGGACAGGCCACAGCTAAGTCAGCCGCCAAATCCTCGGCTCAAAATTCTTCCGCCAAGCCCACTGCGCAAACGCCGCCTCTCTTCACTTCACTGCGCAACGGCGTTCAGCAAATGGTTGACGCCTGCGTTGCCGCGTTACCCGAATCCTCGATCCGCCTGAATCAGGCGATTGACGGTGTGCGTCCCATGCATGATGACTGTCATCTGGAATACGGCAACAGTCGCGAACGTTTTGACGAAGTCTTCCTGGCCGTGCCGGCGTCCGTGGCCGCAGGAATGCTCCGGCAATGTCATCCCGGACTGATGGAAGGACTCGGGCGTATCCAGTATTCGTCTTCGGCGGCCGTGCTGTTGGCCTACGAACACGCCGATCTTCCGCCGGGCTTCGGCTTCCTCGTTCCGCGGACGGAAGGCCGCACCATGCTGGCCTGCACCTTCGTCCACAAGAAGTTTCCGCACCGCGCGCCGGAACGCGCCGCCCTGCTGCGCTGCTTCATTTCCAGTTCCCGTGTGCCCGACCTGCTCAACTTTACTGACGAAAATTTGCTGGCCATGGTCCGCAAGGAACTCAAGGAAATCTTGGGCCTCAGCGGACAGCCGCTGCTTACCCGCGTCTTCCGCTGGCAGCAGGCGCTTCCGCAATACGAAACCGGACACCTCGATCGCGTGGCCCAGATGGAAAAAATTCTGGAAGACATCCCGGCACTCAAGATCATCGGAAATTCATTCCACGGGATCGGCATCCCGGACTGCATCCGCTCGGGCAAACAGGCGGCACTGGCTGCGCTGGCTTCCTCGGATTACTCTCAGCAACTGTAATCCCGAGCGAAGTGACGCTGTGTTGAGGCGCCGCGAAGTCGAAGGATCCCGAGGATGGCTGGGGTTTAAATACCGCTCAGGAGTTCTCTCGACAAACCGGCATTTAGCTCAGCGGATACTCACAGTCCAGCGTCCCACGCCTGTCAAAAACCCTGAAAAGGCGGGCCGGTCTTTCATGGTCCATTTTCACTGTCCACTTTCTCGGGCTTTCCAACGGTGATAGCCAAACACACCCCATAAGATACCCGCGAGGCAGACAAACACAAATCCCGCTGTGGGATCGGCGCCAAAAAACATGAATTTGATTTTCCCGTCCTGCACTTTGAACAGCAACGAAAGCACGGTATAGAACACCGCCAGCCAGAAAAACGTGGTGTAGGTTGGCAAGGGTTCGCGGCGGCGGCGCACGCGCAGAAAAAACATCCAGAAGAAGACCGCCAGCGCGCCAAAGGTCATCCCCAGCACCGGGGATGTTTCCCACATGATGAAGACAATCTTGCCGTCGTGCATCCGGAAGATGGCCAGCATGAGCGTGTAACAAAGCGCCAGCCAGAAGAACGCGCTGCGCGTCTGTACTACCTGGCGGGCTCGTTCCAGTGCCAGTTTTTCGCGTGCGTCGTCCAGAGGCGTGAAGGGCACTTTCAGTCCTTCCATGGACAGGTCGGCGCCCCGGGCCTTCTTTTCGAAGTCCGGGTCCTGGCGGAAGTATTCTTCCACCAGTGTGCGTGTGGCCGCGCTGGCTTCGCCGGAAAAATATGCCGGCAGCAGATCGATAATCACTTCGCGCTCAACCTTCATGGGCGTTCCTCCTCAAACATCTCGCGTACCTGCATCAATTTCAACCGTGCGCGATGGACTTTCACTTTCACCGTGGTCGTGGGCAGGCCCAGGGCCTGCGCTATTTCTTCGTAAGGCATTTCTTCCTGCACGCGCATCAGCAGCGCGGCGCGGTCCACTTCCGGAAGTTTCTGCAGCGCTCCCATCACGGCTTCCAGTTCCGCTTTGTGTTCGGCGCGCGCTTGCAGTCCGGGAGATTCGTCCGCAATCGTGTCTTCCAGCTCGGTAAAACGATTGTTGCGGCGCAGGTGGTCCCGGAAGAGATTGCGGGCAATCGTGAACAGGTAGGCCTTGACCGTGGCTTCGCGGATCTTGCCGCGAGACGACCAGGCGCGCACAAACGTCTCGGACGTGAGGTCGTCCGCAAGCGACGCGTCGCCACACAGGAACAGCGCGAAGCGGCGCACCTGTGGAGCGTAACTCTGGTACAGGCTATGGAAGTCCGTGATCACTTGGGGGCAACCGGAATCGTAATAGATACGGCCGCGGAAGGGAAAAGTTACTTAGGCAGGCGCACCGATTCGGGAGCCACTGGCGGAGATCCGGAGCCCCGGAAAAGACGGTCCAAAACGTGGCCCAGATCTTCAACGCTGTTGGGCTTCAGCACAATGTCGCGCACTCCATATTCCGCGGCCAGTTCTTCGTCCGCCGGACGCACGTAGCCCGAAGTCAGCACAATTGGGATTTCCGGCCGCACCGCTTGCAGCTTTCGCACAAGCTCGAACCCAGTGATGTGCGGCATGGCCAGGTCCGTAACCACAATGTCAAAGGCGTCTGGCGTTGCCGTGAACGCCTGCAAAGCCTCGCGCGGATCGGTGAACCCGGCCACCTGATAGCCCATGCGCCGTAGCGCGCGGCCAGCCAGATTCACCAGAGCTTCTTCGTCGTCCACGTACATTACGCGCAACCCGCCAGTGGGCATTTTCAAGTCTTTGAGTGGTGCGGCAGACTCTGCTTTTATTTCGCCGGCTGCCGGAAAATAAAGATTGAAGACGGTTCCCTTGCCCACCTCGCTGTACAGTGAAATCGCGCCGCCGTGGCCCTTCATGATGCCGTGGACCACGGAAAGCCCCAGTCCAGTGCCTTGCCCATGCGGTTTGGTGGTAAAGAAAGGATCGAACACGCGGTCCATGGTGGCCATGTCCATGCCGCAACCATCATCGCTCACGGAAAGCAGCAGGTAATCTCCCGCGTTGAGTCCCGGAGTCAGCCGCGCCTGATCGGCATCGGCGGTTAGTGGTGACATCCTTACTTCGATCAATCCCGGCTTGGAACCGATTGCGTGGGCGGCGTTGGTGGCCAGATTGACGATGATTTGATAGATCTGGCTGGTATCGGCAATCACCGCCGGCACTTTCCTTGCAAAATCTGTTTCGAAGCGGATGGTTGCTGGAACCGTCGCCCGCACCAGCTTCAAGGCTTCCTCCACCACCGGCGCCAGTTCCATGAGTTTCTTTTCTTCCTCGCTCGGACGGCTGAACGCCAGAATCTGCTTCACCAGGTCTTTGGCTCGTTGCCCGGCCTTCCTGATCTGTTGCAGGCTCTCCTGGATTTCATGGTCGGCTGGAAGATCTTCCGCCGCCATGCGCGCATTTTCGTTAATTGCCAGCAAAATGTTATTGAAGTCATGGGCAATGCCGCCGGAAAGCGTCCCCAGGGCTTCCAGCTTTTGCGACCGCATCTGGATTTCTTCGTTGCGCTTGCGCTCGGTGATATCCATGAGCACGCCTACCTGCCGCATCGGTTTGCCGGCATTGTCACGTTCCGCGCGGCCTTTTGCGGAAAGCCATACGATCTTTCCATCGGGCCGGACCACGCGAAACTCGTTGGCGGTTTCCACGCCTCCTTGCTGCAAGGCTTCACGCACCGTTTTCAGGCGGGCTGTGTCTTGCGGATGCACCATCGCCCGCAGCGCTTCCACTGCCCAATCGCGGGTCTGGCTGCGCTCCAACCCCCAGTGCTTCAAAGAGGTTTCGTCCAACCAAACTCGGTCGGACAACATGTCACTCACCCAGATGCCCATGCCCCCAGCTTCCAACGCGGCTTTCAACTGGGTTTGTGACGTACGCAACGCTTCTTCCGCGAATTTTTTCTGCGTAACATCCATGGCAATGCCGCGAATTCGTACCGGCTTGTCGCTCTCGTCCCTTTCGACTTCTCCCACGGCCGCCACCCAGTGAAATTCGCCGTGCGGGCCTGATCGTGTGCGAAATTCCACGTTGTAGGCTGCGCCCCCCGCAATGGCCGCCTTCATATTCCGCTGGACTAGTTCTCGGTCCTCGGGATGAACATTTTCAAACCAATTCTCCGGCGTCGGCGGACTAGCGCCATCCGGGCGGAAAAACATTTCCTGCACTGGTCCACTCTCTTTCAGTTCTCCAGTCGTCAGATCACTTTCCCACGCCACCAGCCGGCTGGCTTCCATGGCTTCGCGCAGAATGCGGTCTTTGTCCCGGACTTCGGCTTCCGCCCGCTTGGTGGCTGTTATATCGACAATCAGGGCATAAAAACCATTGACCTTGCCGTCGCGCGCAACGTCCGGCGCATACGTTGCCTGGAGTTCACGTCTCACGGAGTTTTTGAATTCCCTCGACGTTTCAAAGGTAAGGAGCTCTCCGCGCAGCGCGCGATCTGCCTGGTCTTTGATTTCGCGAAAACCATTTTCGCCCATGACTTCGGCAACCGTTCTGCCCACGATCTCCCACGGCGCGGCTTCAAACCATTCCTGATATTTCTTGTTGGCAAAGCGGTAGCGGTACTCGGCATCAATGTAGGCCACCAGCGCCGGCATGCTGTCTGTCACCAGCCGCAACTGGCGTTCGCTTTCCCGCAGGAGCTCTTCCGCTTTTTTGCGCTCCGTAACGTCCGCAAGAAAGCCTTGCCACAAGATGCTGCCGTCCGGTTCGCGACGCGGCACCGAGCGTCCTTCCACCCAGATCTCGCCGCGCTGCGGGTGGATGACGCGAAACTCATCGTGCCACTGTTGCATGGTGTTGCGTGATTCCCGCATCGCCTCTTGAACGCGAGCAAGGTCGTCTGGATGTAGCAAACCGAATACCAGCGAACCATCCTCTGCCAGTTTTTCCGGCTTGAGTCCAAAAATATCCGTGATTCTGGGGCTGGCATAAGGAAAACAGACCGATCCATTCGGCTTAAGCCGGAACGAATGGATAACGCCGGGCGCTGTGTCGGCGATACCTGCAATTTGGTTGCGCAACGCCAGTTCATCGCGCAAGGCGGTCTCGGCTCGACGGCTTTCCGTCGCATCGCGGAACACCAAGACCACGCCCTGCAAACTTCCCTCGCGCGTTTTGATGGGCGCTCCGCTATCGGCGATGGGAATCTTGCGCCCGTCGCGCGACAACAGGATGGTCCGTTCCGCCATCGCGACGCGTGCTCCAGCTCGAATAACGTTCTGGATCGGATCTTCCACGGCTGCTCCCGTATCCTCGTTGACCAGGCGAAGCACCTCCGCAAGGTCTTTTCCCACGGCATCGGCCCAATGCCATCCGGTGAGATGCGCGGCCTCTGGGTTCATGAAGGTAATCACCCCATGAGCATCGGTGGTAACCACGGCATCGCCTATGCTGGAAAGCGTTACCGTCTGTTCAATCCGGCTGACTTCCGCGCGCCGTCGCGACCGGTGCGCGGACTCCATGAGTACGCTTACCAAAACACCGATCCCCAGGAACGTGAGCCACTGTGTGGCCAGCAAACGATTGGATATAGCCAGGTTATGCAACGGCGGAAGCAAGTAGTAGGCGGTCGCCAGCGCTGAGAGCGCTGTCGCCAGCAGTCCCGGTCCCGCGCCTCCAAGATATGCGCACACCACGATTGGAATCAGAAATAGCACGAGCGAAGGCGGTTCCCCTACCTTGTATCTCATCAGCACCAGTCGGATGAAGAGCATGGCTCCAACCAGCAAAGGGGCCGCGGCGTAAGCCAACCACACGCGCCTTTGCCTGCCGATGCCCTGGTCAGGAAACAACACGTCTTGAATAGTTTGCAGTATCTTCATTCGACACCGAGTGGGCGATGTTCACTGCGAGCTTGTGTTCATCTTTGGGGGAAACTGTCTGTGGTGTGTGGACGACACACGACTTCGTTATAGCCCATGTTAGTAAAGTGTGGAGCACCAATTCAATATGCAAGAAGGCTCAACCGAGGCGGATTAGAATTTTCTTAAACAGAATTTTCTTAAACAAGGGCGTACGTGCGACGCTGGCAGAGCGCCAGTCAAAGAGCGGCCAAACAAATGGCGGCGCGGAAACAGTTGATTTACAAAGTCCTCGCGAGAAAGAAATCTCAAAGCGGTGTGGAGCGTAGCGACCCGAGCAAAAATTTAAGGTCGAGGCCGACTCGCGTGCCGAGACCGGCGCCCCAAACGCGCGCCGGTTTTGCGCGTGGTGGGGTGGCGACCGCTGCTAACGGGCCTCTGCGGTCTTCACAAGAACCAAGCTCTCCGGCGGTGTGGAGCGTAGCGACCTAAAAATGAGCCCTTCAGTCCTTACCAGAGAGGCTTGCCTTTTTCGTCGCGGAACGTGAACGTTTCCTGTCCGACTCTTACCGTCTTGGCCATGAGAGCTGTTTTGCCTTCAAAATCAAACTTTGCGCCAACGACTCTTACCTTGTCGCCGTTGTGCAGAATCATTTCATAATCTTTCATGAACGCAGCCGGCCCCAGATGGATTTCAATCAAGTCATTGTTGTTGCCTTTCACAACAATGTGAGAGCCCACCGTGCCGGAAACCGGGCACTTGTAATCCTTTACTTCCTGGACGACACCTTCGAAAGTGATCTGGTCTGTGGTGTTGTAGATGTAAGTGGTGTGCGCTAGTGGAGCCTTTTCCTGTGCGATCAAGCTACCGGCCACGCCGGCCAAGATCACAGCCAGAAAGAGGACCAGAGCGATGCGAATTCCCTTCATAGCCGCCTCCGTGCTACAAAGTGTCACTCTGCGGGTGTGCGCGTTGCAGTGATCGCGGTCACACGAGAATTTGAGATCCGATGGCGGACCTTGCGTTTTTAGAGACTTACGGCCTACCAACCGCCGCCGCCACCGCCTCCTCCACCGCCGCCGGATGAGCCTCCGCCGCTCGATCCAGAAGAAGACGAAGGCGATGACGAAGCCGATGATACCGCGCTGGAAAATGAGTTACTGAACGACGAAGTAAAGTCCGAAGCCGACCCTGCGTTGAATCCTGATCCTGAATACCACGATGGCGAGTAGCCTCCTCCTTGCGGGGCCAGTCCCGCGACAGCAAGATCATGCGCGAATTTTTGCGACCAAGCGTGCTCCACGCCCATGGCCACCGCATACGGAAGATATCGTTCAAAAGTCTCCGGCGTTGTCGGAGGCGCGGCGTTCAACTGCGGCCCTTCCACGGCTTTCAGAAAAAGAGTAAAGCCTTCCGCTTTGTCCATGAGCTGGCGGCCAAGGCGCGTGGGCGATTTCAGCAGATGGTGAAACAGTGCATTGAGAAACACCGCGCAGAGTACGACAACCACCGCGGGAACTCCGGACGACATGCTAAGAACAAAAATTCCAAAGCCTTCTCCTGCCAGAAA
>JANXPR010000312.1 GCA_025357215.1 Acidobacteriaceae bacterium
CTGGTGCAAGCCATCAAGTACCTGACCATGCAGGACCGCAAAACCAACCAGGCCGCCATCTCCCTTTTGTCGGAACATTTCCGCACGCGCTTCAGAATGACCGACCGTCCCGCACCGCCTTCTTCCAAGAGCTCAGATTCAAGGTAGTCCAGCGGAATTTGTTTTCTGTGCCATTCGGAAAGCGTTTTCCGCCGTGCCGCGATTTCCAACAGCGTCGCGACGGTCCTTCACGCATTTCGTCAACACAAAGCCGGGAAAAATTTAGATCATGCTCGGAAGTATTAAGGTTGCTCCGCGTGACTGATCACAAACTATCAAGAACAATAAAGTTGATTGGTTGTTAAAACGTCAAGAACTGTTTAGTTCTTGGCGTTAAGAGTCTGTCTATGAATTAAGAAGGTGTGTAGCTATCTTCACGCTGAGCTTCCAACTAAAAAACATTTACTCAAATCTGAAGAGACACTGCTCATCAACTTCAGATTCCAGAAGTTTTAGTTGCTAACTTCGTACATAACTAGTTGAAAAAGAAGAAATCCTCCTCATGGCATGCTGGGTGCATATCTTCTCCGCAGACGTTCAGGTCCGTGTTTGGGCCGATGTCTGTGCTCCAGCGCTCTTCACATCCCTGGTTAATTAGTTAACTAGACATTAGTTAATTAGTTACATCAAGGACGAGAGCGGAGCTACAAAAACAATAATGGAGAGATAGACCAGAGATGAATCATAAATTGCGCGAGATACTACTTCTAGTCTGCGTAGCATTAGTATCCTGCATTCCTGCCATGGGGCAGGTGGTTAAGGGCTCGATCAAAGGATCAGTTACTGACCAGCAGGGTGCGGTTGTTCCTAATGCTCAGGTAAAAGCAACCAACGCTTCCACCGGGATCACTCAGATAACTACCTCTGATAATTCGGGTGGATTCACTTTCAACTTGATTCCTGTGGGCGAATATAGGCTCGAAGTAACCGCTCCTAACTTCAAAACGGCGGTTGAAAACAATGTGATGGTCTCCGCCGGCCACGATACTTCTGTCGGCGCCGTGAAACTGACAGTAGGCGCGACCACCACGACGGTGGAAGTAGTCAGCGAAGCGCCGCTGGTTGATACCGCGGCCGCTCAGGTCACCAACACCTTCTCCGGCGTGGCTCTGTCCACGTTTGCCGGCGTTCAGGAAAACGAAGGTCTTGACAATCTGGCGTTGTTTGTTCCCGGCGTAAGCTCCAGCCGCGACAACAACTTCTCCAACACCAACGGTGGCGGCGGTTTCAGCGTGAACGGACTGCGCGGCCGTAACAACGACCAACAGATTGACGGTCAGAACAACAACGACAACAGCGTGGGCGGTCCCGGACTTTTCGTGACCGACTCAGAGTTCGTCAATCAGTACGTGCTGATCACCAACCAGTTCGGACCGGAATACGGCCGCAACTCCGGTTCGGTGGTTAATATCATCACCAAGTCGGGCGGCAACGCCTGGCATGGCAGCATCTTCGGCAGCGAAAACAACTCGATTCTGAACTCGCTAAACAACTTCCAGAAGAACCAGGACATCTGCGGTCCGGACAACTGTCTGACCAAGCCTCCGCGCTTGAACGACGAGTTCGGCGGCTTCCAAATCGGTGGCCCCATAGTGAAGAACAAAGCGTTCTTCTTTGGCGGTTTCGATCAAGAAATTATTTCCCAAAATGGACAGTTCTCTAGCAGCGCTCTGACTCCGACACCGGCAGGCCTGGCCACTTTGGCCGGCTGTTTCCCCGGATCGCAGTCTCTGGCAGCTCTGACCGCGTTTGGCCCGTATGGAATCACCGCTGGTAAACCTCAGGTTAACGGCACACCGATCACTTCTTTGACCAGCCTGCAAAACGCGAACAACCCGACCGGCTTAATCGTTCCCAATTGCCCGACGGCCACGTTTGCTGGCGTCACCCGTACTGTTCCCCAGCCTGTACACATCTTCGACTGGATCGGCAAGACTGACATCCAGCTCAACAAAGACACTATCGTTGGCCGGTACATCTTCAACCGGAACAACTCTTTCAACCTAGGTGACAACGGCCCGGCAGGATACTTCGTCAACGTCCCGGCCCTGAGCCAGGCGGCGCTGATCAGCTGGACGCGCAACGTGAATGCCCACATGGTCAACGAAGCTCGCGTTTCGTTCGGTCGTTTGAACGTGGAGTTCGGCGGCAGCATCACCGGCGCCGCTTCACCGTCAGCCGGTCAACAAGACCAGGCTTTGGCTAATGTACTGTTCAACTCAACTAGCCTGCTGGGGTTTGGGCCAAACACGGGCTTCCCGCAGCAGCGCATCGTGAGTACCTGGCAGGCCCAGGACAACTGGAACTACGTGATGGGCAAGCACCAGTTCAAAGCCGGTGTGAACTGGACCTATCAACGTTCCCCGAACATCTTCCTGCCCAACCTGAACGGCCAGTTCCGTTTCAGCACCTGGGGTACGGCTGCCAACGGTCTGCCCGGCGGCTTCTTCGCCGACCAGCCGAATCGCGTCCGCATTGCGAATGGTCCGTCATTGCTCGATTTCCGCGAGTATGACACCTTCTTGTATGGTGGCGACGATTGGAAGGTCAGTCAGAACCTCACTGTACAGCTTGGTTTGACCTGGTCCTATTACGGTCAGCCGGCCAACATTTTCAACACCATCACCACCGCACGTGAAAGCAATGCTGCCACTGCATTCTGGGCCAGCACCACTCCGGCGGGCGAATTGAACGCGGGGTCCCCTCTGCCCTTGTCGATTCGTACGCTGCCGTCCATTCCGGCTCCAAAGAACAGCTTTGGGCCGAGCGTGGGCTTCACCTACTCACCACATTGGGGCGGCTTCCTCACTGGCGGCGCCGGCAAGACCACCATTCGCGGCGGCTACCGCATGCTGTATGATCCGCCGGTCTACAACATCTACCTGAACATTGCCACCTCAGCTCCGGAAGTCTTCCTGCAGACCTTGACTGGCGCTGCAGCCACGGCCAATCCTCTGCTGGCGAATCCCACGGGCCCGAACGTGCGTACCCAGTTGGCGTCATCGCTGACCAAGGGAGTGTTCGATCCGCGCACTTTCGCGGAAACCAACGTTACCCCCAACTTTGGTCCTGACAAGGTCCATAGCTGGACGCTGGGTATGGAGCGCGAACTGACCAAGAACTCGGCCGTTGAATTCCGCTATGTAGGCAACCATGCTTACAACCTGTTCCAGACGCAGGACGGCAACCCGTTCATCGCCGACCTGAAAACGGACTTCCCGAACCTGGTTCCGGCGGGCCAGACTCCTTGCCCGGCGGCCTCGGCTTTTGCGGCCGTCGCCATCGGTCGTACCGACTGCAACCAAGGTGTCGTGCGTACGCGCTCGAATACCGGATACTCCAACTACCAGGCTGTTCAGGCGGAATTCCGCGCCAACAACCTGTTCAAACAGTTGACGATCCGGAGTTCGTACACCTACAGCAAGACCCTGGACAACGTCAGCGAAATCTTCTCCACCGGCGGCGGCGGCAATACGCTGTTCTCAGCGCAGAACCCTGCCAACCAGATCAACGGACCCGGCGAGTACTCGTTCTCCGGTCTGGACTATCCGCACCAGTGGACCATCCTGGCCACGGAAACTCTTCCGTTCTACAAAGATCAGAAGGGTCTCGTGGGTCACATCATGGGCGGCTGGGCTATTTCAGCTAACTACCTGATTGCTTCCGGTCAGCGTTACACTCCGTCGCAGTTCGGCGCGGCTGTGGGCAGCGCCAACGGCAACTACTATGACGCCGGCTACATCAACAGCTTCGTAGGAGCCGATACCGCGCATCCGTTCCTGGGCAGCTTGAGCGCTCCGGCCACCAGCGTGGGTATCTTCTGCGGTGATGCGCTGAGCTCTGCCGCTTGCACCGGCGCGGGTCTCACCGACACCTCGCTGATCAGCTTAACTGCCTTGCAATCACCCGCAGGCACAATTACTGCCGTCAACAAGAACCAGGTTCGCTTCATCATGAATGCATTTAATGCGCAGACCGTGTTCGGAACTCCGTTTGGCGATATGCCGCGGAACCCGGTGCAGGATGCGATCTCCAACACAGCGAACTTGTCCATCTTCAAGGCCGTTAAACTGGGCGAACATGCCGGCTTCCAGTTCCACGCCACGTTCCTGAATGTGCTCAACCATAGCAACTACAGTTCGGTTGATCCCTTCATCGACGATGCCGGTCTGACAGGTGCGTTCAACGGCTTCGGCGATCCGACGCAGACTCCTAGCGTCAATACCGCGGCCCCGCCAACCCGGAGAATCATCTTCGGAGGTAAGCTGACCTTTTAACCAAAGTTCGTAACACACTCACGCCCGCCGGAGAAATCCGGCGGGCTTTTTTACGCTTGATTCAAGGCCTCAAACCTGCCACATGAGTGGCTAAATTCGGGCATCAGGGTCGAGTGCACGGAACCTAAGCCCTTCGACACTAGGATTTCGCTCGTAAAGCTTCATATATCCCAAATTTCATATGTGACCTGCCAATTCCTTACAAAATTTAGCATTTCCAGCCTGACAGAATCCTTACAAAACATTGATTGTAAAGATGTTTCAAGAAGGAACGTGACTTGCACTTAGTCCTGCCAGAAGTGTGTGCTGTCGGTTGGGGAATAGAATTAATGCCCAGCCAATTCAGCCACGCCAACGCATTCAATAAAGACAGTCCAAACAAACAACTAAATGGAGATGCAAAGGATGAATCGTAAACTGCGCGACGTACTAGTCCTGGTTGCTTGCTTGGCGCTGGTGTGCATACCGGCCCTGGGTCAGACTGGCAAAGGATCGCTGTTAGGAACAGCGACTGACCAACAGGGAGCGGTTGTGCCCAACGCTCAAGTGAAAGCAATCAATACGGCTACAGGTGTGGCCATCACTACCACCACGGATAGCTCCGGATCCTTCCGGTTCAACTTGATTCCGGTCGGTGAGTACAAGCTGGAAGTTTCAGCCCCTAACTTCAAGACGTCCGTCCAGAACGGGATTATCGTTTCCGCCGGACAGACGGCTGGCGTGGGCACCATTAAGCTGACGGTAGGCGCCACCACCACGACGGTGGAAGTAGTCAGCGAAGCGCCGCTGGTTGATACCGCGGCCGCTCAGGTCACCAACACCTTCTCCGGCGTGGCTCTGTCCACTTTTGCCGGCGTTCAGGAAAACGAAGGTCTTGACAATCTGGCGTTGTTTGTTCCCGGCGTAAGCTCCAGCCGCGACAACAACTTCTCCAACACCAACGGTGGCGGCGGCTTCAGCGTGAACGGACTGCGCGGCCGCAACAATGACCAGCAGATTGACGGTCAGAACAACAACGACAACAGCGTGGGCGGTCCTGGTTTGTTTGTGACCGACGCCGAGTTCGTGAACCAGTACGTGCTGATCACCAACCAGTTCGGTCCGGAATACGGCCGCAACTCCGGTTCGGTGGTCAACATCATCACCAAGTCCGGCGGCAACGCCTGGCATGGCAGCATTTACGGCAGCGAAAACAACTCGATCCTGAACTCGCTGAACAACTTCCAGAAGAACCAGGACATCTGCGGTCCGGACAACTGCCTGACCAAGCCTCCGCGCTTGAACGACGAGTTCGGCGGTTTCACCATCGGCGGTCCCATCGTCAAGAACAAGGCGTTCTTCTTCGGCGGCTTCGACGAGGAAATCGTTTCCCAGAAGTCCGTATTCTCCACCAGCGCATTGACGCCGACACCGGCAGGACTGGCCGCACTGGCCGGTTGCTTCCCGGCTTCGCAGTCCTTGCTGGCTTTGAACAAGTACGGCCCGTACGCAATCTCGGCCGGCAATCCTGTTCCTAACGGCGCAACTTCGACCCCGGTCGGCGCTTGCCCCACCGCTACCTTCGCCGGTGTCACACGCACCGTCGGCCAGCCTGATCACATCTTTGACTTCATTGGCAAGACTGACGTCCAGTTGAGCAAAGACACCATCATGGGCCGGTATATTTTCAACCGGAACAACTTCTTCAACGCCGGCGACAACGGCGCGGGTGGATACTTCTTCAACGTTCCCGCCCTGGCCCAGTCCGCCCTCATCAGCTGGACGCGTAATCTGAATGCCCACATGGTGAACGAAGCTCGCGTTTCGTTCGGCCGTTTGAATGTCGAGTTCGGCGGCAGCGTCACCGGCGCCGCTTCACCGGCTGACAGCCAGATCGACCAGGCTTTGGCCAACATTAGCTTCAACTCTGGCACACTGCTCGGTTTCGGTCCGGCCACCAACATCCCCCAGGGCCGCATCGTGAACACCTGGCAGGCCCAGGACAACTGGAACTACGTGTTCGGCAAGCACCAGCTCAAGGCCGGTGTGAACTGGACCTATCAGCGTTCCCCGAACATCTTCCTGCCTAACCTGAACGGCGCGTACCGTTTCGGTAGCTGGACGTCGTTCCTGAACAACACTCCTAACCGCATTCGTGTCGCGGAAGGCAACGCCGGACTCGATTTCCGCGAGTATGACACCTTCCTGTACGGTGGCGATGACTGGAAGATCACGCAGAACCTGACGGTTCAACTTGGTCTGACCTGGTCTTACTACGGCCAGCCCGCCAACCTGTTCAACAACGTTACGGTTCCTCGTGAGAGCAACCCCGCCACCGCCTTCTGGGCGGCGACTGAACCGGCCGTTGGGTTCCTGAACCCTGGCGCCGCGATTCCACTCTCTGTCCGCACCGTGCCTTTGGTTCCGGCGCCGAAGAACAGCTTTGGACCGAGCGTAGGTTTCACCTACTCACCGCAGTGGGGCGGTTTCCTGACCGGCGGCCCCGGCAAGACCACCATCCGCGGCGGCTACCGCATGTTGTACGATCCGCCGTTCTACAACATCTACCTGAACGTTTCTACTTCTGCTCCGGAAGTGTTCCTGCAGACCTTCACCGGCGCTTCACTCGTCGGCAAGCCGCTGCCGGCGAACCCGACCGGACCGAACGTGCGCGCCCAACTCGCTCCGTCCTTGCAGACGGGCGTGTTTGATCCTCGTACCTTCGCGGAAACTCATATCACGCCCAACTTTGGTCCTGACAAGGTCCACAGCTGGACGTTGGGTATGGAGCGCGAGCTGACCAAGAACTCGGCGATCGAAGTCCGTTACGTTGGCAACCACGCTTACAACCTGTTCCAGACCCTGGATGGAAACCCGAAGATCGCCAACCTGCAGGCCGATTTCCCGAACCTGGTTC
>JANXPR010000032.1 GCA_025357215.1 Acidobacteriaceae bacterium
CATGCCTTTTACTCTCAGCGCCAGCACTCCCGGCAGCGGAGCACTGAAGCTGGATGGTCAGGCCGGCCCGATTAATCAGCAGGACTCCTCTCGCACTCCGCTCGAAGCCGAAATCAAACTCGAACATGCTGATCTGGCCACCACCGGATTTGTAGATCCCAGTTCCGGCGTAGGCGGCAAATTGGATTTTGACGGCAAGATCAAGTCTGACGGTCAAAAACTGCATTCCGAAGGAAAAGCTAAAGCGGAAAATCTCTGCGTGATGAAAGGCGGAGGCCCGGCTAAAGGTCCCGTGAACGTGGATTACAAATCCGATTTCGGGTTGGAGTCCGAAGCCGGCACACTTAACGTAGATCTGCATACCGGCGGTAGCACAGCCACCGCGAGCGGTTCCCTCAATGCGCACGGCGCTGAAACCGTGGCCCACCTGAAGCTTCTGGGCAAGAACATGGCCGTGAATGATCTCGTTGGCCTGCTGCCCGCGTTCGGAGTCGAACTGCCTTCCGGCGCGCAGTTCCAAGGCGGCGTCGCCAACATGGATCTGCTGGCAGAAGGCCCGCTGGATCGCCTGGTGATCACCGGCCCGCTCAACATTACCGGTACCAAACTCACGGGCTTTAACCTGAGCCAGAAGCTGGGCGCGATCGGGCAATTTACGGGCATCAAGCCGAGCAACGAAACTCTGATCCAAACCGCCAGTTCCGGCCTTCGCGTCGCTCCAGAAGGCATTCATGCGGACACCATTGTCCTGGACGTTCCCGACATTGTCACGCTCACCGGCGGCGGCGTGATCGGCAACAACAAGTCGCTCGACTTCAAAATGCTGCTCAAGCTATCCAGCAAGTCCGGTGGAAGTCTCGGCTCGTTGGGCGGACTTACCGCTGCCGCGCAGACCAACGGCATTCCTTTTAGTGTTACAGGAGACACCACGAATCCGGTGTTCCGTCCCGCCGTGGGCGACCAGCTCAAGGACTTGAAAAAGAGCATACTCACGGGCGACACCAAAAACCTGAAGCAACAAGAGCAGGGCGTGAAGGACCTGTTGGGCGGATTCCTGGGCAAGAAGCCTACGCCGACCCCGAAGAAGCCATAATGGTGAAGAAGCCTTAGGAATGAAGCACTTTTGTGCTTTTCATCGGATGGCAAGCTACAATACGTGCATAATCTCCAAACCTTAACGTTCATTGGGATGTTGCCATCATGAAGAAGAAGTTATTCCAGAGGTTATTCCTTAGCTGCGCCGCTGTATTGCTGCTGGCCGTCGCCCTGCGCGCGGACAACATCGTGGACGAAATCATTGCCCGCGTGAATGATTCCATCATCACACGCGCCGATTACGAAAAAGCCAAAGCCACGGCGCTCGACGAAACTAAACAACAGTTCCCTTCCAACTGGCAGTCCAAATGGGACCAGCAGCAAAAAGACCTGATGCGCGAGCTGGTTGACCGCTCCATACTGCTGGAACGCGGCAAGGAAATGGGTGTGACCGGCGAAGCTGAAGTCATCAAACGGCTTAACCAGATGCGCCAGCAGATGGGCCTGCCCGACATGGACACCATGGAAAAAGAAGCGCGCAAACAGGGCGTTTCTTTCGAAGACCTAAAAGAAGACATCCGCACCCGGGTGGTCACCGAGCAGGTGATCGGGCAGGAAGTAGGCGCCCATCTTCATATCACTAACGAAGAAGTAAAAGATTTCTACGACAAGCACCAGAAAGAGCTGGCCGGTGAGGAAGAAGTCAGCCTGAATGAAATCCTGGTCTCCACCCAGGTGACCCAGCCGGAAACAAAAGACGCCAAGGGGAATCCAGTCCCCAACAAACCATTGCCGGAAGATCCTGCTCTGGTCGCCCAGGGTGAAGCAAAAGCCAAACAAATTCTAGTCACGCTGCGCGCCGGTGAAAAATTTGAAGACATTGCGAAGAAATCGTCAGACGGGTCGACTGCGGCGCAAGGCGGTCCGTTGGGCACTTTCAAGCGCGGCGAACTGAACAAGGAATTTGAAGACAAGACCTTCGGCTTGAAACCGGGCGAGTTTTCTGATCTGATCCGCACCAAGCAGGGCTTCTTGATCTTGAAAGTGAATGCGCACCGCTCTCCGGGCGTGCCTCCGCTAAAGGAAGTGGAAGACAAAATCCGCCAGGCGCTTTACTCGCAGAGACTCGAACCGGCGGCCCGCGAATACCTGACCAAGCTGCGCGAGAAATATTACATCGACATCAAAACCGGTTACGTGGACACCGGCGCTGCGGCCAATCCGAACAAGCCAGTCATCCTGGCCGCAGCCGGAGATCCCAATGCCCGGCAAGGCAAGTCCGGGCTGAAGAAAAAGAAAAAGTTTCTTGTCTTCTAACACCTTGTTTTGAAAAACATGTTTTGACTCAGGCGCCCGTCTTCCAGCGGGCGCTTTTTCTCGTAGCGATACCTTCGCGCCATCCGCTGGGGCCGCAGCCCTTTCCTGCTTGCATTCATGCCGCGGAGAACTACAATAATCCCCTATGAAACGAGCCATCCCTGTTTTTCTGTTGTTGTCGATTGCCGCTTGGGCGCAGCAGCCGTCCGCGCCTGCGCCGGTTGAATTGACCGCTGATTCCACGCACCACCTGGTGCTTGAAAACATTTTTGTCCGGGCGTTTGCCGTTACCGTGGAACCAAAAAAATCCACGTTGAACCACCGCCATGGCAAGGACTACATCACCGTCGCGCTGGGCGACTCTGAAATCCTGAATGCCCGGGAAGGCGCGCAGCCGGTTACGGTGAAGTTTAAAGACGGTGACGTGCGTTTCGCCCCGACAGGTATTGTCCACCTGGTTACAGACACCGGCGAATCCACCTTCCGCAACATCACGATTGAGTTGATGCAGCCCACCACCAATCAGCATCCGTGCACAGAGGCTTGCTCGATCCCGGTGCCTTGCGAAGCCGCGGACAAAGCTACCTGCACCACAGTGACCAAGGTCTTTCAGTCTGACCAATGGTCGGTCACGCTGGTCACCATGCCTCCGGGCGCGAGTTACGCCAAGCACACGCACCTGGCCAACTTCCTGGTGGTTCCGCTGACCGATGGCGACGTAAAAGCCAGCGAACAAGATGGCCCGGCGATGGCGGCCCACTACAAGACCGGCGAGATCAGCTGGCACAATCCGGTTGTGCATTCGATGTCCAACAGCGGCACAAAGCCCGTACGCGCCGTAGTTTTGGAATTCCGCGGACGCCCCGCCGGTGAAGGCTCCGAATCCATGGGACCTGATACCAAGGCTGGCGAAAAAGCCGCACATCCGCACTAGATTCGCGACTCGTTGTCGCCCGTGGAAATCGGTAAAAAGCTCTTGAGGAGGCAGGGTTACCTTCCGTAACCTTTGCCTCCTCTTCTTTCTTGCCGCTAAGTACTTTTGTTTCTACAATATTCCATATATGCAAAAGTTTTGGATCGTGATGGCATACGTGTCGGCGCTCGTGCTCGGCGTTCAGCAACAAGGACCAGAAGCCGTGGAGATCCCATCTGAGCCCAGCCATCATCAAGTTTTGCAGAACGAATTTATTCGGGTCTTTGACGTCACCGTGGCCCCCAAGGCGACCACGCTGGTCCACATACACCATAGTGACTACCTGTTCGTGACGCTGGGTGATTCTGACCTGATCAATGCCCGCACTGGCGCACAGCCGGCGCCCTTAAAGCTCAAAGACGGTGAAATCCGTTTCACACCAGGCAATTTTTCCCACGCGGCTGGCAACCTGAGCGACAAGCCGTTTCACAACATCACCATCGAGTTGCTGAAGCCCTCCACGGGAGTCAAGAACTGCACGGACGCCTGCGCGATCCCGATTGCCTGCCCCGCGGTAGGTGGCCAGGCCTGCCCCAATGTGGAGCGCAAAATTTCGTCCGACCAATGGACTGTGGTTTCGGTCTACATGCCGCCCGGATCAAAGCTGGAAAAACACACGCACACCGTCCCGCACTTTGTTGTCGCCGTTTCCGACCTTGATTTGACGCAAGACGTCGGTGGTGAAATCCGCCATACGAAAATTCCCGCGGGCGGATACGCGTGGGTACCGGCAGGACTCACGCATAGTCTTACCAACAGTGGAACACAGGCGGCACGCTTCGTGGCTATCGATTTTGGGGTTCGCTCGACTGGAGACCAGAAGTGACCGCACCGGAAGCCAATCAACTGCCGGACTCTCCTGAAGCGCGGGCGTACAACCGCACCAAGCGCTGGCTGGAGATTGGCGACCTCACGCTCAGCTTCGGCTTCCTGGTGGTCTTGCTGGTTACTGGCTGGACCAATAGCCTTGAGGTTTTGGCTTCCCGCATGGGTGGTGAGCCCTATGTGCTGCGTCTCTTCTTTTACGTTCTGCTACTCAGCGTGCTCAGCAAGATTTTGGGCTTTGGTTTGGACTTCTACAGCTTCCGT
Organism: Acidobacteriaceae bacterium; assembly: GCA_025357215.1. Taxonomy (GTDB): domain Bacteria; phylum Acidobacteriota; class Terriglobia; order Terriglobales; family Acidobacteriaceae; genus Angelobacter. Next base: position 4,415 of record JANXPR010000032.1, read on the forward strand.
CTGGAACATCGCTTCAATCTCTCAAACCAGAACATGGGCTCGTGGGTCCGCGACCAGATCAAGGGATGGGTTCTCGGCCTGATCATCACTACTGTGCTGGCGGAGATCATCTACGCCTTGATTCGCGTTTCGCCGGAACACTGGTGGCTGCTGGCGTGGATCATCTTCATGGGCATGTTCATCTTTTTTTACCAGGTGGCGCCCGTGCTGCTGTTCCCGCTGTTTTATAAGTTTGCACCGCTGCAAAATGAAGAACTCAAGGCACGCCTCACGCGTCTGGGCGAGCGCGCCGGTACACGCGTGCGCGGCGTTTACGAATGGAAGCTATCGGAGAAAAGCAAGAAGGCCAACGCGCTGATCGCAGGACTGGGAAACACCCGCCGCATCATGCTGGCCGATACTCTCTTGCAGGACTACAGCAATGACGAGATTGAAGCCGTGCTGGCGCACGAACTCGGCCACCAAGTCCACGGGCACATTCTGAAAAGCATCATCGTGGAAGCCCTGGTAACCCTGGGCGGATTCTGGGCGGCCAGCATGGCGTTGGAATATGCTATCGACCGTCAGCACATGTTCCAGCACATGACGGATTTTGCCAATCTGCCGCTGCTGGTTCTGGTTTCCAGCCTGCTTTCAGTGCTGCTGATGCCCGCGCTCAACGCCTACTCGCGCTTCACTGAGCGCCAAGCGGACGTTTACTGCTGGAAGACCGTCCCCAGCGTGTCTCCTTACATCTCAGCCATGGAAAAACTCAACAAGCAGAACCTGAGCGAGAGCCACCCGTCGCGGATTGTGGAAATCCTCTTCCATTCGCACCCGCCAATTTCCAAGCGGATCGCCGCCGCCCAGCAGTGGGCGGAAAAACACCGGCCAGGGCTGGCGACGTAATTTAGATAACCCCACCCGCCTTGATGATCGCTTCCGCCCGGCGCAAATCCTCTTCAGTATCTACTTCCACCACGTTGAACGGCGTTTCTTCCACATAGATGTCGATTCCGTTCTCCAGCAAGCGCAACTGCTCCAGCCGCTCTGACGCTTCGAGCGCCGACTCCGGCAGGCTGCAAAACTTGTCCAGCGCGGCCTTGCGGTAGGCATACATACCCAGGTGCTTGAAGTAGTGCATCTTGCCGGTTTTGTCGCGGTCAAACGGAATCGTGGATCGCGAAAAATACAACGCGCGTCCATTCTTGTCCGTCACCACTTTCACCGCGTTGGGATTGCCAATCTCGTCCGGCTTGCACGGCGTCTTGATGGTGGACACCATCACTTCCGGCCGCCGCATGGGCTTGAGTAGCGCTTCAATCTGCTCCGGACGCACAATCGGCAAGTCGCCCTGGATGTTCACGTAAACATCGGCCTGTACCCGCTGCGCCACTTCATGGATGCGGTCGGTGCCACTGCGGTGCGCCGACGACGTCATTTGCACTTTCCATCCGTGCTTTTGCGCCACTTGCATGACTTCGTCAGAATCCGTGGCGATGATCACGTCACTGAGCAGCGGCGAACTCTTCACGCCTTCATACACACGCTGGATCATGGGCTTGCCGGCAATTTCGCGCAGCACCTTGCGCGGCAGGCGCGTTGAAGCTAAACGAGCGGGGATAATGGCAATAGCGGTAAAGGGATTGGGCATGAGATAGCTTTTGGCTTTTAGCTTTTGGCTTAGTTTTTGGCTCTTGGTACTTGGTATTTGGTATTTGGTTCCTGCCGTTATTGTCTTGGCGCTTGCTCCGACACTCAATGCTGATCTGTGCAGATCAGTGCTAACAGCGTCATCAGCGTCATCAGCGGTAAGGTTTGTTGTTTATCTCTTCCGCATCTGCTGCAGCTTTTGCGATTTTTCTTCCACGCTTTTGGCCAGTTTTTCCTTGAGCGATTTCATTTTGCCCGCCACGGTTGCGTTGCTCAGCGCGATGATCTGCGCCGCCAGGATTCCCGCATTCGTCGCGCCCGGTTTGCCGATGGCCACAGTCGCCACGGGAATTCCCGCGGGCATCTGCACGATGGCCAGCAGCGAATCCATGCCATTGAGCGGCGTGGACGGAATGGGCACGCCGATGACCGGCAGCGTGGTTTCCGCCGCGATCACGCCCGCCAGATGCGCCGCGCCGCCCGCTCCGGCGATGATCACTTTGATCCCGCGCCCAGCCGCGTTGCGCGCAAATTCTCCGGTGCGCGCCGGCGACCGGTGCGCCGACGTCACGTCAATTTCATAGTCAATGCCAAAGTCGTCCAGCGCTTTAGCAGCTTCGTTCATAATCTCCAGGTCCGAGTCGGACCCCATTACGATGGAAACCAAAGGATTGTCAGCCATTCTGCTCCCGTTCTTTCTGTTTTATTTGTTTGCGATTCGATTTGATTCGCGCTCATTCGCGGCCGAACGCTTTGCTTCTATTTCTGCGCTTTCAACGCCCGTGCGCCAATGTCTTTGCGGTAATACATTTCATCAAACTTGATTACGTCCGCGGCTTCGTACGCTTTGGCGATGGCATCTTGTAATTTCGGCGCTCGCGCGGTCACTCCCAACACGCGGCCGCCGCTGGTGTAAATCTGGCCATCGCGTTTGCTGGTTCCGGCATGAAAGACTTTTACGTCTTTCATCTCCGCCGCGCGCTCCAGGCCATGGATCACCTTGCCGGACACATACCCGCCGGGATAACCACCCGCCGCTACCACGACGCAGCAACTGGCGTCCGCCGACCATTTGAACACGCCGTCGCTCACTCGGCCTTCCACACAGGCTTCCACGGCTTCGAGCAGGTCGCTGTCCAGGCGCATCAACACGGCTTGCGTTTCCGGATCGCCAAAGCGGCAGTTGAACTCCAGCACCATGGGGCCGCGGGCGGTCATCATCAGGCCGCAATACAAAATGCCGCGATATTCCGCGCCTTCAGCTTTCATCCCGGCAACCACCGGGCGCGCAATGTGGTTGAGCAGCCACTCCACCATGGCCGGATCGGCCAGCGAGTCGATGGAATACGCGCCCATGCCGCCGGTGTTCGCGCCGGTGTCGCCGTCGCCGATGCGCTTGTGATCTTGCGATGCCACCAGCGGAGCCACGCGATCACCATCGCTCAGCACGAGAAAAGAAAGTTCATCGCCGACAAGAAACTCTTCCAGCACCACGCGCTGCACCGGAGCGCCCAGCAGCTTGCCGCTGAACATCTCCGCGCCAGCCACAGCCGCTTCTTCTTTGGTCTGGGCAATGACCACACCTTTGCCGGCGGCCAGGCCGTCAGCTTTCACGACGAGCGGCGTAGCGAATAGTCCCAATGACTTGCGCAGTTCGTCTTCTGACGTCACCACCGCATAATGCGCCGTGGGGATGTTGTACCGCTGCATGAACTCCTTGGCAAAGCTCTTGCTCGATTCCAACTGCGCCGCAGCTTGCGTAGGGCCAAATATCTTCAACCCGCGGCGGGTGAATTCATCCACCAATCCCAGCGACAGTGGCAGTTCCGGACCCACCACCGTAATATCCGGCCTAATTTGATGTGCCGCCGCCAGCAGGCCTTCAATATTTTTAGGATCGCCGGGCACACACGTGGCTTCCTGGCAGATGCCGCCGTTCCCCGGCAGGCAGAAAACTTGCTCCACGCGCGGCGACTGGCGCAGCTTCCAAGCCAGCGCGTGCTCCCTGCCTCCGCTACCGATGACCAGAACTTTCATAGACGAGTGGTGAATGCCGAACGACAAATGCCGAATCGTAACCTTTGAGAATAAATCATTTACCGGCCCATGGGCACCCCGGCGAAAGGCAAATCCCGCCAAAGCTTGCTGTCCACGCCGGACTCTTGTTTTGAGCCTTTGAAAAATTTCCTTGAAATATCGGGAACAATCCTGCGTCTATGTTCGTATTGACATTCGATAGCTAGATATCGACGGTCGATAGGGAGGCCCCGCTTTGGGCGACAAACAGACAGAATTGCTGCAAGGAACGCTGGACATGCTGATTCTAAAGACCCTGGCTCTGGGAGCTTTGCACGGCGTGGCCGTAGCGGCGCGCATTGAGCAGGTAACGCAAGGCACGTTTCAGGTTGGCCCCGGCTCGCTGTTTCCCGCGCTGCACCGCATGGAAGAAAAAGGCTGGCTCAAAGCTTCCTGGGGAGAATCGGAAACCAAGCGCAAAGCTAAATTCTACGAGCTGACGAAACCCGGACGCCGCCAGTTGGAAACCGAAAAAGAACGCTGGAAGACCATCTCGGTGGCCGTTAGCCGGGCCCTGGAAATTTAGTTCGCACTGACCGATCGCATTCGCACTGACCGTTGGCAAAGGATTTTTCTATGGAATTTTTATCTCGGGCCGCAAGTTTTCTACGCAATATTTTCCGTCGCCGTCATGTGGACCGCGATCTGGACGCTGAAGTTGCTTCGTATTTCGAAATCCTGATGGAGAACAACATGAAAAACGGAATGGACGAACAGAGCGCGCGCCGAGCGGCACGCCTGGAAGTTGGCGGCGGTGGCCAAGTACAAGACGAAGTCCGTCACACGCAGGCCGGAGCATGGCTACAAACTCTCTGGCAGGATATTCGCTACGCCACGCGCATCCTGATCAAGAATCCCACGTTCACGCTGGTGGCCGTGCTTACGTTCTCCATCGGCATTGGCGCCAACACCGCAATTTTCAGCATGGTCAACGGACTGCTGCTCCGTCCGGTGCCAGTCCCGCATACGGAACAGCTCACCTATCTTGTCCAGAGACATGAAGGCTGGAGCAACGGATTTAAATATCCCATCATGGATGAAATCCGTAAGCAGTCTGGCGATGCGTTTTCTGATGTGGCTGCGGTCGTCCCGTTTCAGATGGACGGATTGGCCGCCAACGGCGGCAGCCAGCCAATCTGGAATGAATATGTCACCACCAATTTCTTTTCCCTGGCCAGTGTTACGCCGGCGCTGGGCAGCTTCATGGCAACTGACACTAAGAACATTGCCGGCAACGACGCGGTTCTGGTCTTGAGCCATGCGTACTGGCAAACACATTTTGCCGGCGACCCTAACATTGTTGGCCATGCGGCAACACTGAACGGACGCCCCATCACCATCATCGGCGTGGCTCCGAAAGGGTTTCGCGGGCTCACGCCGGTATTTGACGCGCAGGGTTACGTGCCGCTTGGTCTCCTGGCATCCATGCAGGGGCAAAAGCCAAATAGCGATACCTCCAGCGTGATTGTGTTCGGGCGGCTTCGGGATGGTGTTGACCTGGCCAAGGCCCAGTCCGTGCTGGCTGTGGTCGCGCAGCGTCTGGCGCAAGAATTTCCTAAGACGGAAAAAAGCTTGGTGTTGCGGGCCGCGTTGCTGGGCAGTGGCATTATCGGCGGCAATGGAGCAAACCCTGTCCCAGCAATTGCAGCGATCTTTCTTGTTCTGGCCGGACTGGTCTTGGCTTTGGCTTCGGCCAACGTCGCTAACCTGCTGCTGGTCAGGGCCATTGCTCGCACCCGCGAAATGGCGGTACGCTCGGCGTTGGGTGCGGCTCGCGGACGCCTGGTGCGACAGGTGCTTACGGAAACGCTCATGCTCGCGCTGCTCGGCTTTGCCGGAGGCGCGGCACTCGGCTACATCGGGAGCCGTGCGCTGGGGAGTGTTGACTTGCGTACGGACCTTCCCTTGCTTCTGGATTTTTCTTTTGACTGGCATGTTTTCATGTTTGCGCTGGGCGCCGCCGGACTAGTGTCTCTGTTGGCCGGACTCGTTCCCGCCCTTCGCGGCTCGCGCGTGGACTTGAATGAAGTCATGCGCGAAAGCGGACGCGGCGTGAGTTCGGGAAAGCAACGTTTCCGCAGCGCGCTGGTGGTTGCACAAGTCAGTGGTTCGCTTACGTTGCTGATCGTAGCCGGACTCTTTGTCCGCAGCATGATCAATGCGCAGCAAGTTGACCTGGGATTTAATCCGAACCAGGTCGTAAACTTTGGCGTGGACGCGCACGCCGGCGGCTACGACGAACCTCGCGGCCGCGAGTTTTACCGCACGTTACTCGAACGCACGCGCACAATGCCCGGCGTGGAATCCGCCAGCCTGGCGGCCACGGTCCCCATGGGGCCCATCTCGCTTGGCGGCGCCATGCATGTGGAAGGCTTTGCGGAAACTCCCGGCCAACCCAAACCTTCCGCCAACATGAATGCGGTTTCACCTGCTTACTTAAAGACCATGGGCATCTCTCTGCTGCATGGCCGGGACATTCTGGAATCAGACAGCGAAACTGCGCAACACGTGGCCCTGGTCAATGAAGTCATGGCCCAGCGGTACTGGCCTGGACAGGATCCCATTGGCCACCAGTTCAGCACGGGAGAAGATTTCAAAAACGTGATTCAAGTGGTCGGCGTGGTGAAGAACAGCCACACCAGCAGTCTTTCAGAAACGATTGACCCGGCGTATTACGTGCCCATGATGCAGGAGTACCGCGCCGCGCAAACTTTGCAGGTCCGCTCGTCCGTGGCTCCGTCAACGGCGATGCAGGCCGTTCGCGGATTGGTCCGTTCACTGGACACGAACGTGCCGGTCTTTGACGTGCGCACCATGAATGACGCCCTTAACGGCATGGACGGCCTTCTGCTCTACCGCATGGGCGCCGGTTTGGCGGGCATGCTTGGGCTTCTGGGATTTATCCTGGCGGTCATCGGAGTGTACGGCGTGATGTCGTACAGCGCCGCGCAGCGTACACGGGAAATCGGTATTCGCGTGGCTCTAGGCGCAAAACCGGCCCAGGTTTTGAAAATCGTATTTCGCCAGGGGCTGTTCATTGTCGGACTCGGACTCGTCATTGGAACAGCAGTCGCACTCGCGCTCGGCAAAGTGGTTGCCGGCTTTCTGGTCGGCGTGGGAGGAGCTGACCCGCTCACTTACTTGGTGGTCGGCATCGCCATGACCGTCGCTGCGTTAACGGCCTGTTTTGTCCCGGCGCGACGCGCCATGAAAGTGGACCCCATGATCGCCTTGAGGTACGAATAAAGCAAAGCGGTGTTCAGCGTTCGGCGTTCAGCGACGGCGATGGACTTTGAGGTTGAAACGCGGTTCCGGGGGACTAAGATTGAGTCATGCCCAGCGACACAGTGTGCCCGGACTGCAAGCTGGAAATGGACCAGATCGAAAAGACCACATTCACAGGCCGCGATATGCGTGAATACCAGTGTCCCCGCTGCGGCCGCACGCAGATCGTGGACGGCGGCAAGGCCCTGTGGGAAATCTTGTCGGAAGCGAATGAAAAATCCGGCAAAGAATGAAGGCGCGCTTAAGGGATAGGATGTAGTGGGGCCTTTATCTCTTGTTCCGGTGTTCCGGAAACTTTCAGCGTACTTTAGCGTATCTAGCTTTAGCGTATCAACTTCAGCGTGTCTAACTTCAGCGTGTCTAAGTCGACCCGCTGGGCCGGTGACAATTTTGGGCCGCGACAATTTTGAGAACGACGACGTTGGCAATCGCTTTCGCCGAAACGAAAACACCTTCCCTCTAGCAGAAAGGAATTTCATTTATGAACAAGTTCTTGAAGGGCCTGCTGTGCCTGGCACTGCTCGTCTCCGCTTTTGGCTCGCAAGATCTGCGCGCGCAAGATAAAAGCAAGAAAGCCCCGGCCGCTGCCGGACTGCCGCCCATCATCGATCGCGAACTTTTGTTCGGCAATCCGGAGATTGCCGGCGCGCAGGTTTCCCCAGACGGGAAATACGTTGCGTTTCTTAAGCCGTGGAAAGATACACGCAACGTTTTTGTCAAAAGCGTCAGCGAGCCTTTCAGCGCGGCACGGTTGCTCACCACGGAAGCCAAGCGCCCCATCCCGGCCTACTTCTGGACCAACGACAGCAAATACATTCTCTACATCAAAGACAATGATGGTGACGAGAACTACAACATTTACGCCGTTGAGCCAGGCGCAAAGCCAGCCGCCAGCGCGGATGCTCCTGCATCCCGCGACCTTACCGGCGTGAAAGGCGCCCGAGTCCAGATCTATGACCTGCCCAAGTCTGATCCTGACGTCATCTTCATCGGATTGAACGACCGCGACAAAGCCTGGCACGATCTCTACAAGCTGAAGCTCTCCACCGGCGAAAAGACGCTGGTCCGCAAAAACACTGACAAAGCATCCGCCTGGATCTTTGATCTGTCCGGGACTCTCCGCCTGGCCGAACGCACAGCCGACAACGGCGATACCGAAATTCTTCGCGTTGATGCCGACAAACTGACGCTGGTTTACACCTGCTCGGCGGAGGAATCCTGCGGCCCGATTCGTTTTCTGAAAGATGGCAAGCGGCTCTACATGGAAACCAACAAGGGCGCCGATCAGGACTTGATCTCGCTGGTGTTGTTTGATCCGGCAAGCGGCAAGACAGAAGTGGTGGAATCCGATCCGCTCAAGCGCGTGGATTTTGGCAACGCTATTTTCTCTGAAGCCACGGACGAACTGGTGGCTACCACCTACAACGACGAACGTGAACGCCGCTATTTCCGGGACAAGACCTACGAGACCGACTACAAATGGCTGCACAGCCAGTTGCCCGGCGAGCAGGTTGCTCTGGGTTCACGCACACATGACGACCAGACCTGGCTGATCACCGCGTTCAGTGACGTTGATCCCGGCACCGCTTACTTGTTCAACCGTAAGTCCCACAAGCTGGAAAAACAGTACGTAATTCGCGAGAAACTCAACCGCGAATACCTGGCCAAGATGGAACCCGTCCATTACAAATCGTCAGACGGGCTGGATATTCCCGCGTACCTCACGCTGCCGAAAGGCGTAGCGGCGAAAAACCTGCCAGTCATTATTTTTCCGCACGGCGGTCCGTGGGGACGCGACTTCTGGGGCTACAACGGTTTCGCGCAGTTCTTTGCCAACCGCGGTTACGCTGTTCTAAGCATGAACTTCCGCGCTTCCACCGGCTATGGCAAGAAATTTCTCAACGCCGGAAACCTGCAGTGGGGACGCCTGATGCAAGACGACGTGACCTGGGGCGTGAAGTATCTCGTTGCTCAGGGGATAGCTGATCCCAAGCGCGTTGGCATCTTCGGCGGGTCTTATGGTGGTTACGCCACATTGGCCGGAGTCGCTTTTACTCCTGACGAGTACGCGGCGGCCGTGGACTGGTTTGGTCCCTCCAACCTGATCACCTTGTTGGACTCCATCCCGCCGTACTGGGAATCCATCCGCAAAATCTTCTATGTGCGCATGGGCAATCCCAATACTCCGGAAGGCAAAGCGCTGTTGGTGGAACGGTCACCGCTAACGTCAGCGGGCAAGATCAAGACGCCGTTGATGATCGTGCAGGGCGGCAATGATGCGCGCGTGAACCACGCGGAATCTGAACAGATCGTCATCGCTTTGCGTGACCGCGGCTTCCCCGTGGAGTATTTGCTCATCCCCGATGAAGGCCACGGCTTTGCCCGTCCGGTGAACAACATGGCGGCGTTCATGGCCGGTGAAAAATTCTTTGCCAAATACCTCGGCGGACGTTACCAGGAAGGCGGCACTCCGGAAGTTACGGCCCGCCTGAAGGACATCACCGTCGATCCCAAGACCGTGGTCCTGGCCAAGAAAGTGGATGCCGCTAGCGCCGGTCTTCCCAAACTGGCCATGGACCTGAAGCCGGGCACTTACAAGTACAAAGCCAAGATCAGCGCCGGTGGACAAGAAATTCCGCTGACTACTTCCAGCACCATCACGGAAGAAAACGGCGCCTGGGTGGCCACGGACACCATGGAAGGCGCCATGGGAACAGCCAAAGAAGTGGTGACGCTGGAAAAAGGCACTCTGGCGTTGCGTGACCGCAAACTCAATCAGGGTCCTGTATCGGTAACGCTCAACTTCGCTGGCGATAAAGCTACGGGCAACATGAACATGAATGGCACGGACAAGCCGGTTGCGATTGACCTGGGCGGCCCCCTCTTTGCTGATGCCGCCGGCCAGATGGAGTCCATTGCCTGCCTGCCGCTGGCGGAAGGCTACACCACGACCTACAGAAACCTGGACATCCTGAAACAGAAAGTAAAACTACAGACGCTAAAGGTCGCGGGTTCTGAGAGCGTCACGGTTCCCGCCGGGACGTTTGACACCTATCGAGTGGAGATATCGGACCCTGACGGACTCGACAAAGAAACCTTGTGGATCACCAAAAACACCCACACAACCATAAAACTGACGGCGGTCCTGGGATCGATGGGCGGCGCCGTACTGACGTCTGAACTGTTGCCCTGATTTTTAAGTTGAGTTTACCTGGACGCGCTTCTGGCGAAAGCTGGGAGCGCGTTTTTTTTGTAGGCCTCAAGGTAGATCGAAACGAAGCTCATCTCCGGAAATAACCTCTTAAAGGGTCGAAAAAGTCCAGGCGGTAGTGAACGGCTTGGGGTAAAATGCCTGCCAAACGCTATGCAAGTCGCTGAAGACCTGATCGTCGCAATAGTAGGTAACATAACAACATCCCCGGCCGCACCTTTGGCTGCAGAGGCGCTGGGGCGGGAACTAGCTAAGGCCGGGCTTCGAATTGTGGTCTATTCGAGCGGCGCGGACTTTCTAGAGAGTCGGATCGTTCGGGGGTATGTTGCCAGCCGACTTGCGGCCCG
>JANXPR010000347.1 GCA_025357215.1 Acidobacteriaceae bacterium
TCAGGGTCACCGTGTAGTTGCCAAGCTTGGACGGAGCCGCATCCACTGCCGCCGGTATGATGTTGAAGCTGCCCACCGCGCTGGCCGGAGTAGCCGTGCTGCTGGCAGTGGCGGTAATCGCATCAGCGTTCTTCAAACCCGTAAGCGTTGCTGTAAACGCCGGGTTGGCATCGCCGTACAGCCGTGTTGCATTCGCTGCCGCGATGGTGAGCGGTGCGGGTGTAATGGTCAACGTTCCGTTGTTCAGCGTGACCGTGTAGTTGCTCAGCTTGCCGGGGGCGGAATCAACCGCCGTCGGCACAATGGAAATCGTTCCCACCGGGCTGGTCAGCGTAGCCGCGCTCGTGGCGGTGGCAGTGATCGCGTCGCCATTCTTCAAGCCGGTAAGTGTGGCGCTAAACACCGGATTTGCGTCGCCATAAGCGCGCGAGGCATTGCTGGCGGCAATGGTCAGCGGAGCCGGAGTCACGGTCAGCACGCCATCGGTGGTGGTGACGCTGTAGTTGGGCAGTTTACCCGTCGGGTCTACCAGGGCAGCTACCAGAGGATACGTTCCCACCGGGCTGGTCAAAGCGGCGCCGGCGCCAGAAACCGTGGCGGTGATGTTGTCACCATTCTTGAGTCCAGTGATGGTTCCTGAGAACGCCGGGTTCGGATCTCCGTAAATGCGCGTTGCATTGCCTGCGGTGACCGACAGCGGAGCGGGGTTGATGGTCAGCACGCCGTTCACTGAAGTTACCGCGTAGTTGCCCAACTTGCCTGCGGGATCAACCAGTGTAGGCACGATTGCTGCCGGACCGACGCCAGTCGTCGCCACGGCCGGGCTGGCAAACGTCGCGGTGATGTTGTCAGCGTTCTTGATGCCGGTGATTGTGCCGGTAAGAGCGGGGTTCGGATCGCCATACAAACGTGTTGCGGTTCCGCCCGTCACCGTCAACGCCGCGGGAGCAATGGTCAACGTGCCGTTCTGTGAAGTTACCGTGTAGTTGCCCAGCTTGGCCGTTGGGTCAAGCAACGTTGGGACGATTGTGGCTGTACCTACCGAAGAAGCTGCCGTTGCCGCGCTGGCGAACGTAGCCGTGATGGCGTCAGCGTTCTTGATGCCGGTAATTGTTCCGGTGAAGCTCGGGTTCGGATCGCCATAGAGGCGGGTCGTACTCGTCGCCGCGATTGTCAGCAGCGCGGGTGCGACGGTTAAAGTCCCGTTGGTGGAAGTTACCGTATAGTTGCCGAGTTTGGTCGTGGGATCAACCAACGTGGGCACGATATTGAACGTTCCAATGTTGCTGGCCGGAGTTGCAGTGGTGACGAAAGTTGCCGTGATGTTGTCAGCGTTCTTGATGCCGATGATTGTTCCAGTGAAGCTCGGGTTTGGGTCACCGTAAGCGCGCGATGCATTCGCGGCGTTCACAGATAACGGCGCCGGAGTTACCGTGAGCGTTCCGTTGGTGATGGTGGTCGAATAGTTGCCGAGTCTACCCGTTGGATCAACCAAGGCCGGAACCAGCGGATACGTTCCCACCGGACTGGTGAGCGAAGCGCCCGCGCCGGAAACCGTGGCGGTGATGTTGTCACCATTCTTCAGACCGGTGATTGTGCCGGAGAATGGCGGGTTCGTGTCTCCGTACACCCGCGTGGCGTTGCCGGCGGTCACGGTGAGCGGAGCTTGCGTGATCGTCAGCGTGCCGTTGGTGGATGTGACTGCATAGTTGCCAAGTTTCGCCGTCGGGTCAGCCAGCGTGGACGTAATGGCCACCGTGCCAACGTTCGTCAACGGCGTGGCAACGCTGGTGAAACTGGCGGTGATGGCGTCACCGTTTTTGATGCCGGTGATGGTCCCCGTAAATGCCGGGTTTGGGTCGCCGTAAACGCGCGTGGCGTCAGCGGCAGCTACGGTCAACGGGGCAGCAGTGATGGTGAGCACGCCAGCGTTGCTGACCACAGTGTAGTTCGGCAGTTTGCCCGCTGGATCATTCAAAGTTCCGGTGATGGGCAGCGTGCCTACCGGACTGGCCGGCGTCGCGGTGCTGGTAAAGGTGGCGGTAATCGCGTCAGCGTTCTTCAGGCCAGTCAGCGTTCCTGCGAACACCGGGTTCGGATCACCGTAGACCCGCGTCGCGTTGGTGCCGGCTACGGTCAAAGTCGCCGGACTGATCGTCAACGTCCCGTTGTTTGAAGTTACCGTGTAATTGCCAAGCTTGGGCGGAGCGGCGTCGACCAGCGTGGGCACGATGGTGAAAGTTCCCACGTTGCTGGCTGCGGTTGCCGTGGTGGCGAAGGTGGCAGTGATGGCGTCAGCGTTCTTGAGGCCGCTGATCGTCCCGGTGAAAGCCGGGTTGGCATCGCCGTAAATGCGCGTTGCGCTGGTGGCCGTCACGCTCAACGGCGCCGGAGTGACCGTAAGATTTCCGTTGGTGGAAAGCACGGCGTAGTTGGGGAGCTTGCCGTTGGGGTCAACCAGAGTGGGAGTAATCGGGAACGTTCCCACGTTGCTGGCCAGGACGGCGGTGGTTGCGTACGTGGCCGTAATCGGATCAGCGTTCTTGAGTCCAACAATGGTTCCGGTGAACACCGGGTTGGCATCGCCGTAAACCCTCGTTGCGTCAGCCGCGGTTACTGCGAGCGGAGCCTGCGTAACGGTGAGCGTCCCGCTGGCCGGTGTAAACGTGTAGTTTCCGGCTTTGTTGCCGGGATCAACCAAGGTGGCCACGATCGGATACGTTCCAACGTTGCTGGCCGGAGTGGCCGTGGTGGAGAAAGTGGCGCTGATCGCGTCGCCATTCTTCTGGCCGGTAACGCTGCCCGTAAAGGCCGGATTGGCGTCGCCATACAAACGCGTAGCGCTGTTAGCCACTACGGTGAGCGGCGCGGGAGTGATCGTCAGCGTTCCGGTGTTGACCACCGTATAGTTGCTCAGCTTGTTGCCGGGATCGGTGAGCGTGGCCGTGATGGGATACGTTCCCACTGGACTGGTGGCGTCAGCCGTGACGCCGAAGACACCGGTGATCGCGTCACCGTTCTTCAGGCCGGTGATCGCGCCGGCGAAAGACGGGTTCGGATCGCCGTAAGCGCGCGTTACGTTCGACGCCGTAACGTTGAGCGGCGCGGGCGTGACGGTGACATTGCCGCTGGAAGTGATCGTGTAATTGCTCGCACTGGTTCCGCCCGCCGGAGTAAATACTCCGTTGATCGGATAGCTGCCCACCGGGCTGGTTATCAAGGCCGTGGTGGAGAATGTTGCAGTGCCCGTGTTGCCATTCTTGAGCCCAACGATCGTGCCGGTAATGATGGGATTGGGGTCGCCATACAGCCGGCTGACATTCGTACCGGTGAGCACCAGCGGGGCCGGAGTAATGGAGAGAGACGCTGACACAAATGAGAAGGTGTAATTTGCCGCGGCCAGGGTACCAATGCTGCAAGTGATGGTTACGGACCCAACGGATGTCGCGGGACCGGCTGAACTGGTGCAATTCGGCGCGCCGGTGACCACGGCTACTGTCTCGTTGTTGAGGAACGCGGAAATAACAAACGTGAATGTCGGGTTGGCGTCTCCAAAGAGACGGGTTGCGTTCTGCGCGGTCACCGTGAGCACAGCCTTGGTCACCGTAAGCACTGCGGTACTGGTGCTGGAGGCGAATTGTGCGTCCTGGGTGAAACTTACGCCGATCTGGTGCGCTCCGGCGGCCAGGCCGCCGTTAACCGTCCCGACATTCACTACCACCAACGCAACACCGGTTGTGTTGGTAATTCCCGTACCGATGGCAACGCCATCCACCGTAAAGGCGAGGGTACGGCCAGCGATCAGCGCTCCGGGCGCTGTGCGATGCAACGTAGCATTCAGCGTCGTGCTGCCGAAATAAGGCGCGCTCGCCGTGTTCACGCCAATGTTTGTCGCGGAAGGCGGTGCGCTCACAGTCACGGTGGTGGTAGCCGCGTTATCAGCAGGATTGGGGTCAACCACCGATGCGTTACTGGACGCAGCGGTGTTGATGATGGTGTCCTGGTTGAGCAACGTCGCCACGGTTTTGCCGACGATCGTCGCAGTCCCTGATTGCCCGGACGCCAACGAAGCAAAGGTGATGGTCCGGTTTAAGCCTACGCCTTTGTCGCAAACACCGTTGCCGCTAGGCGTGCAGGAAACGAAGGTCATGTCCGCACGCGGCAGAAGATCGTTGATCGCTACAGACGCAGTGCTTTGGCCGTTATTAGTAACGGTGATCGTATAAGTAATGTTGTTGCCGGCAGTAACGGGGTTCGGGGTAGCCGTCTGCGTAACCGCGAAGTCCGCGTGTGCGCAGCTGCGCGGAGGATAGGCGGCTACGCCCTGGATCTGTCCGGCGCCAGTGACCGGATTCGCCGCCACCAGAGTGGGCACCGCGCCTGGGACCATATTGAAAACCGCTACGCCAGCCGTGCTGTCCGCGGCGTATAAAAAGAGCCCTGAGTTGTCGCTGGCCAGACCCGCGGGCGGGGTGGTGGTACCGGTAAAGATGCCGATACTGGTGATTGTCCCGTCCGGATTCACCGTAAACGAGTTCAGATCATTGGAGCCCTGGTTGCTCTGGAAGAAAAGAGTGTTATCTGGAGAAAGAAAGACGACATTGGAATCGTTGCCGGTCGCGCCGAACGGGCTGCCCAAAACGGGCGTAAGCGCTCCATTCAAGGCCACGGACCAGGCGTCCGTAATGGATGTGGCCTGGTTGCCTTCACCACCGTAAAGGAACGTGCCATCGCAATTGAATGCCAGACCGCTCAGTAGTCCAGCTCCGGTTTTGGCAAAGGGCGACGCGGTGGTAGGAATGAGTGAACCGTCAACAGCGCTAATCGCGAACATGGACACGCTGTTCTGGTTAGCCGAAGCCAGAAACGCTCCGTTGCCGGAAATCTTCAAGCTGCCCATGGGCACCGGCAGTCCAGTAGTAGGCGCAACGGTTGACGTGAGCGCACCGGTGGTCCCGTTCACGTTGAAAGTCTTGATCGTGCCGTTGCTGGAGGCCATCAGGAACTTGCCATCTGGCGTGGCGGCCAGAGAAATGCCGTTGCAACTGTCCAGAGTAAGTCCGCTGGCAAAGGGCGAACCTGAGATGCCGGTCAATGCTCCCGTGGTGGCGTCAATCCGGTAAACGTTGATCGAAAGGTCTCCGCTGTTGGAGACGAACATAAGATTGGTTGCCGGGCTAACGGTGATGCGATCAATGGCCGCGCATGATGTTGCGGCGCCGGCCACACCAGCGGCAAACGGTGATCCAGGTACCGCTGTAAGTACACCTCCGCCATCCACGGCAAAACCGGCCACGGTGTTACCGGTGGCGGTCCGGTTCGTCACGTAGACAAAATTCTGGCCCAGAGTCTGCAAGGGGAGCAGCAAAGCCAGACACATCAGCGCCGCAAAAAGTAAGATCGAAAAGTTTCCGCGCTCGCGGCTGGTCGCTATGGTGCGATTCTGTTGTGTGTCTGTGGCCTGCATTTTGTTTTGCCTCCTAGGACCTCTCATTCACGGCAAGAGATCCGGCGAAAAATCTGTTTTTTCTAAAAACCAAAACTGATACAACCACCAATTTTTTCAATACTTTCCATATACCTAGTTCTCAATGGCGGTTGAGAGATTTGAAATTTTTAACCTAATTGCTACGAATGTCAGCGTGATGGGGATCACATGCCGGTTGCCCGGGAGCACGGTTCGGAGACTTAGTTCCGGATCCGCATTGAAGATTGTGCTGTGATCCATCAGCGTGGAAAGGCTCCCGCGCGCGCGGGTGGTTCCTGCGACAGAACTCTGCGCAGTCATGGGGATGTGCATGCGTTTGCCCTCCCAGGGTCTTTTGCTCAGCAAAAAGCCCTGCGAATCCTTTATGTGTACAAATGA
>JANXPR010000364.1 GCA_025357215.1 Acidobacteriaceae bacterium
TGGTGCAGTCTCCAACCAGTTCGCCGCACCCGGGCGTACAGGAGATACAGGGATTGATGGAGCGTCCGGACGGAAACAACGTGAATCTGGACCGCGAGAGCATGTTG
Source organism: Acidobacteriaceae bacterium (assembly GCA_025357215.1). Classification (GTDB taxonomy): domain Bacteria; phylum Acidobacteriota; class Terriglobia; order Terriglobales; family Acidobacteriaceae; genus Angelobacter. Next base: position 108 of record JANXPR010000364.1, read on the forward strand.
CTGGCGCAAACGCAGTTGCAGTTCCGCATGGGCATTCAGCTGATCAAGAACGAGTTCCATCGCGTGCAAATGGCGATTGAGGAAGGGAAATAACTTATGGACATGTTCTCACTGCTCGACATGAGCGGCCGTGCTTTAACGGCCCAGCGGCAACGCGCGGAAGTTGTTACGGCAAATATGGCGAATGCGGAAACCACGCGTACGCCGGAAGGCGGGCCTTACGTCCGCAAGCACGTGGTTTTTCAGACCGACAATCCGGCGATGTTTGGCGCGGCGTTGCATTCGGCCATCGAGCGAAATGTGCGCGGCGTCCATGTGGCAGCCGTGGTGCCGGACACCACGCCGGCGGTGAAGCGCTTTGATCCCGGCCATCCGGACGCTGATGCGCAAGGCTATGTGTCTTTCCCGGCCATCAATCCGGTGGAAGAAATGGTGGACCTGATGAGCGCCGTGCGTTCGTACCAGTTGAACGCTTCGGCCGTGCAGGCAACCAAGACCATGATCCAACAGTCGCTTGAAATTTTGAAGTAAAGGTTAAGGCAGGCAAAGTATGAACAGCATCCAGGGACTTCCTCTCAGTAACGTTGATCTGACCGGATCCAGATCGAGTGCGGCGCAGCCGGCGGATTCAAAAGACGGCTTTGGCGCGATGCTGCGTGACGCAGTCTCGCAGATCGACCAGGCGCAGGGTACGGCGCAGACCAAAATCAATGAAGTGATCCAGGGCAACGGCAGCGACCTGCATACGGCCATGATCGCCGTGGAAAAAGCCGATCTCTCTTTCCAAATGATGTTGCAAGTCCGGAACAAGATTGTGGCGGCGTATCAGGAAATTTCACGGATGAACTTTTAACCGGGCCTGATCGAAGTGCCTGGAGGACATAGTTGAGCACGACACCCCAATTGAGCGGCGCACCAGGTCAGTTAACGACCGGCGTTCCCGGCCAGATGACCGCCTTTGTGAACGGCCTTACGACCAAGCAGAAGCTGCTGATGGCCGGCAGCGCAGTGCTGGTCGCCGCCACACTCGGGTTTTTCGTAATGCTCATGAACAAACCGGACTACAAGCCACTGGTCTCAAGTCTTTCACCGGCAGACGCCCAGACGCTCAGCGCCAAGCTGGGAGCCAAAGGAATCAAAGCCCGGGTTACCACGGAAGGAACCGGCGTGGAAGTTCCGTCGGAGCAAGTAGACAAAGCCCGGCTGGAGACGGCGGCGGACGGTATGCCCTCCGGCGGACGCATGGGCTACGAAATCTTTGACAAGCCGAATTTAATGGGCAGTGACTTTGCGGAAAAAGTGAACTATCAACGCGCCTTGGAAGGCGAATTGGAACGGACGATTGGGACCATTCAGGAAGTTGAATCGGCGCGCGTGCATCTGGTTTTGCAGAAAGAATCACTCTTCAGCGAAAAAGAAAAAGACGCCAAGGCATCTGTCGTAATGAAGCTCAAACGGTCCTTGTCACCGGAAACAGCTGACGCCATCACCCGGCTGATAGCCAATGCAGTGGAAGGCCTAAACCCTGCCAACGTAACGCTGCTCAGCGCCGATGGACACGTGCCGCTTCTGCCGAGACACGGTGGGCCGTTTGCCGGCAGTGATGGCGATCTGGAAGTGATCATGGCCCAGCAAATCGTGGCTACGCTGGAACCCGTTATCGGCGCGGAACATGTAAAGGCCAACGTGCGTGTGGAATATGACACCGCCACCAGCGATGAAACGCGCGAAACGTACGATCCAAACTCAGCTGTGGCCATCACCAAGCAAACATCCAAAGAGCACTCCGGCAACGCAGTCCCCAACGGAATTCCGGGAACAGCCACCAACGTGCCCAGTACCACCACAGCTGTACCCAAGCAGGGAACTACTGTGGGTGAGGCCGGGTCATCATCCGAGACAGAAAGCGCTACGTATGCGGTCAATCGCGTGGTGAAACACATCAGCCAGCCTGCGGGACTCGTAAAGCGTGTCTCCGCTGCGGTACTGGTAGATGACGGCGGTAAACCGCGTACGCCCGAAGAATTGAAGAAGCTGGAAACCATTGCCAGCGCGGCCCTGGGAATTGACATCAAGCGCGGCGATACGCTGGTTGTGGAAGGCGTTTCATTCCAGGTGCCGAAGGTCGATGCGCCGGCCAAGCCAACCGCGGTCGACAAAGTCACGAAAGTTGTTAACAACTGGGGCAACGCGTTGCGCGTAGGCGGAGTCGTGGTGCTGTTCCTGGTTGCCTACTTCTTAATATTGCGTCCGGTGAAGAAGCAGGTGCTGGCAACGGCCCGGCAACTGACTGATAAAAGTTCCAAGGCCGTGCTACCCGCGGCGGCCGTGGATACCGATGAACAACACGCCAGCGACAACCTGAATATGCACAAAGAGCTGGTGCGACGCGTGAAAATGGAGCCGGAAATGGCCACCAAACTGTTGCAGAGCTGGATTCATAAGGCGCCCGAGGCCGGCTCATGAAGAACGTAGAACAGATAACCGGGCTGCAAAAGGCCGCTGTGCTGATGATTATGCTGGGCGACGATGTGGCCAGCATAATCTATCGCAATCTTCCGGAGCGCGACGTTCAGGAGATCACGCGCGAGATCGCGTCCATGGACTATGTGACGCCTGACCTGGGCGTGAAAGTCATGGAAGAGTACTACAAGCTTTCCAAGACGCAAGAGTACATCACGCAAGGCGGCGGTGATTACGCAAAGAAACTGCTGGTGAAAGCGTTTGGTGAGATTCAGGCGGCGGAGCTGCTCACGCAAGTGGAACTGGCGCAGGAGGCCAAGGCCGGAGAGCTTGACTCATTGCGGCGCGCTGATCCGCACCAGTTGGCGACTTTTCTTGAAGGCGAGCATCCGCAGACCATCGCTCTGATTACCGCTCACCTTGAAACGCGCCAGGCCGCGGAGTTGGTTTCTCTACTGAACGAGCGGGTGCGGGCGGACGTTGTCCGCCGGCTGGCGGAGATGAACCAGTTCTCCACCGACATGGCGGGTAAAGTTTCCATCATGCTGAACAAGAAGTTGCAGTCCGTGGTGAAAGGCAAACAGCGTGGGTACTCAGGTCTGAAGTCCGTGGCCGAGATGATGAACCGCCTGCATCCGGAAATGCAAAAAACCGTCCTGGAAACCGTGGAGAGCAACGACGCCAACATCGCACTGGCCATCCGGAACCTCATGTTTACGTTTGACGATTTTCTGGGCGTACCGGAAGCCAGCATTCGCGAGTTGATTTCGCAACTGGACAAGAAAATTCTGGCCACATGCTTGAAAGGCGCGTCAGAAGACCTGAAAAGCAACTTCTTCAAATGCATGTCGTCGCGCGCGGCGGACATGCTTAAGGAAGACATGGAAGTGCTGGGTCCCATCCGATCGAGCGACATCACGAAAGCGCAGCAGGAAGCGGTGAGTGTGGCCCGCGGGCTGGAAGCACAAGGCAAGATCATTCTAAAGACGGCAGGAGACGAAGAATTTGTCGTCTAGCCAGGCTCCATATACGCCGCAAGTCCAGGACTTCGTCTACCAGAACATGTTGGCGCCGGAGTCGCCGTCGGACTCGCTTCCGGAACACAGCATCTTTGATGTTGAAGGCGCCGCCACGCACGCTCCGAAAGAGGAGTCCGCGCCGAATGTTTCCGACATGGAGCTACAGCGGCGTGATCAGGTGGCGTACGAGCGTGGCCTTGCCGCGGGACGTGCAGAAATGCACGGCCAAGCTGACATGGCGCGCGACCAAGCCCGGCAAGCGATAGCGGAAAACCTGCAAAAGCTAGCCGAAGACCGCCAGCAGTATTACCGCAAAGTGGAAGGCGAAGTAGTGGACCTGGTGTTGGCCATTGCGCGCAAGGTACTTTACCGGGAAGCCCAGGTGGACCGCGTTGTCCTGGCCGGTGTGGTTCGCGTTGCGCTCGAAAAGATTGCCGGAGGCGGGCAGATTTCTTTGCACGTTCATCCCGCGGCAGCGCATGCATGGCGCGAATATGTCGCGGCGCAATCCAACTGGCCCGCGGAATTTGAAATTGTTGCTGATAGCGGACTCTCGTCCGAACAAGTCATATTGAAGACCAGTCACGGAAACACCGAGCTGGGCCTTGACGAACAACTCACTGAAATCGAAAAAGGTTTTGCTGATTTAGTACGGCAAAAGCAGCGGAGCACCCGCCAATGAACTCGCCCGTACTGAGCAGCTACTTCCAACATCTGCAAGAGTTTTGCACCTGGCGTTGG
>JANXPR010000369.1 GCA_025357215.1 Acidobacteriaceae bacterium
CAAACACCGGCCAACCGGCTCAGAACCAGCCAGGCAACCGTGATGAAGGTCGCGGTAAACCGCCGGATAGAGGCGTCTTCCCGATCACGAATCCTCCTTCCGTCGTTAATCCGCCAAACACGGCACAGCCGCCCGCCGACCAGGGCAATCGCGATGCGGGCCGGGGCAGACCGACGAACAATCCGCCGGTAACGAACGCGCCGGTGGTGAACAATCCGCCGCCCAACACGGGACAGCCGGCGCAAAATCAACCGGGCAACCGTGATCGCGGCCGCGGAGAAGATTTTTCAACTCGTCCGGCGCAACCGCCGCGCGTGGTAACGAATAATCCTCCGCCGCCGCAGACCCCGAAGTTTGAGCAACGCCAGCCGGCGTTGCAAGAACATCCGGGACGTCCGCTGGAACCGCGGCAGATGGACAACGTACGGCAAGGACAACCTGCCGGCGCTGCACAAGACCGCGAGTACCCGCCGCATGCGAGCCCGCGAACAAACCAGGGACCGCCGCCGAATCAGGGCGGCAACAAGCCAGACAATAAGTCCGACAAGAAGCCGGACGATAAGGACAAGAAACACTAACGAAGTTTGATCGATGAAAAGGCTTGGCTACGAAAGCGGGCTGGAGCAACTTGCTTCAGCCCATTTTTAATGCAGGCTTGTGTTGCGCACTTAGAAGAGGACGTCAAAATCCAGGCGGAAGCGGCGACCGTAACTGCCAAAGAAATTTCCGAATTGCCGATCAGCGCTGTTGGCATGGACAGCGAGCGCGTTGAAGTGGTCCGTGAGATTCAAAGCGCGGACGGAAACCCTGCCGGCATACTTGGGCGTAATCTGGAAATCCTTGGTCACCGTGGCGTCCAGGGAGAAGTAGCCGGGAAAGCGGTTGCTGTTCGGAAGGCCGACAAAGTTCTGGAACGCGTCCGTTTGGCTATACGGGAAGCCGGTGCGATATTCCACGAACGGCAGGACCTTCATCTTCCATTTCAGCGGTGTTTCACCCCAGACCAGAATGCGGTTGGGCGAATCGCTGTTGGTGCTGGTAAAGAAGCTGCGCCGGACCACGGGAAACGCGAAATCGCCGACGTAAGCGTTGAGCGCATCAGCGCTGCCGTGCGAAGAACTGCGGACGTAAGAGAAAAACACCTTCCGTTTTTTATCTTCCCGGACCTTCGCCGTGAACTGCACGTCACGATAACGCGAGCTGCCGTTGTCGCGCATGACCAGCGCGTCCTGCGTGGCGCCGGTAAGAACGGAGCGCGGAGAAATCGTCACCAGGCCATGCGCGTCACGATAGCTGTACTTCACCTGAAAGTGGAGCAGACTGTTGAGGCGCTGGTCCAGTTCAGCGCTGGTTGCCACGCTGTACGGAGCAAAACTTCCCGGATCGTTGCGTGCCTTGCCGCGGGCCACCAGCCACAAGTGGCTGCCGGAAAGATCAATCACGTTCTTGAACGTCCGCGGACCATCCACCAGGTTGCCCTGCTGGTCAAAGGTAGTGATCACTTGTTGCGGATAGTTCTGGAACGCATAAACGTTGAGCGGGACGTGATCAAAGAAAACTCCGCCGCCGCCACGCAGAATCGTGGAAGAAGATTTTCCGAACGGTCTCCAGGAGAAACCGGCGCGCGGCGCGTAACGGACGGTATCGGTGATCTGCTGGTAGTCCATGCGCACGCCGCCATCGAAAGCCAGGTTGCTCAGGGCTTCCCAATGGTCCTGGGCAAACACGGCGGTTTCAAAATCACTCTTGTGGAACGGGCCGCCGCCCGCAAATTGAATGCGCTTGAGCAGCGTGCCAGAAACGCTTTGCACTTCCACGGGACGCGCGGTAAACGTCCCTTCATCTTCTGTGAACGTGGCGGACGTACCAAACTGCAAAGTATGCACGCCCGCGAGTTTGCGCGGGTTCATGGAATAGGTTTCAAGCCATGCCAGGCGTCCGGAGTCACGGCTCTGATTGGCAAAATAGTTGCCGCGGTTCCCTTCCGGCGTGAGCACCATGTCCGCCGGACCTTGCGGCGTAACGTCTATACGGAACGCCTGCCGCGCCAGCGTGCTTTGCAGCAATCCACCACGGACGGTGACCCGGTCCATCAAGCTGACAGCCGTGGCATTGCCGTTGGTGTTAGGCGTGACCGGCTGGGGATTGAAAAAATCCAGATTGGCGAAGCGCGTGTCCTGGGGCGTTTCGTGAAACGTTCCGGTGAGCGTGTGCGTGGACGAAATGACCAGATCGCCCTGGCTGAAGAAATTGCCGCTGACTTTGCGCGTTTCATTGAACGGAAACGGCAAGGTGAGAGTCGGCGACTTTTCAAAATAGACCTGCGCGGTCTGCGAAAAATAAAACTTTTGCGCCACCACCGGACCGCCCACACTGAAGTTCGGCGTGGCGGAGCGCAGTCCTTGAAGATGCCCGCTGCGAATGCGGAACTCCGGCAGCGGATCGTTGAGCTCAAAATTCCATTTCTCGCCACCGCGCCGCGTGTCCGCCGAGACCACGCCGGAAGTAAAGTTGCCGTACTGCGCCTGGAACGGAGTGGCCGCCACGCTCAGAGTCTCCACGGCGTCCACCGGGACGAGCAGACCAAACTGTCCGGTGGCCGGATCGGTGGCGTCAACGGAGTTTACGACGAGCGCGTTATGCTTTTCGTCGCCACCGGCAATCACCACGCCTTCTGAACTCTGCAGGACCGCAGGCGTGTAAGCCAGAGAATCTTTCACGGTGGCCGGACGGTTCGGCAGGTTCTTCAGGTCGGCCCGTTCCATTTCTTGCGTGGTGGAAACCGTGGGCGCGTCGCCGGCGTGCACCGTTACTTCTGTCTTGGCCTCAATCTTGGCCGGCAAGGTTATTTCTACTTCCAACCCGGCTTCAGTAAGGACGAGATGCTTCTGCGTGATGGTTTCAAACCCATCTTTACTCACGCTGAGGTCCACGTACGGGGTTGCGGGGAGTGAAATCGTGGCTTCACCCTGAGCATTGGTAGTGGCAGAACGCAGGACCGTTCCATTCGCGCTGGCAGCCACCCGGGCTTTGGCTAGCGGAGTATCCGCCTGGTCGCGAACCTTGATTTTCAGGTTTTGATAGGACGCTGGCTGTGCCTGGAGTGAAAGGCTGAAAATGAGCGTGAGGACGCAGAACAGCGCGAACCGCACGCTGCCCCTACCAGCTGCGAAAATGGTTCGTTGAACCATGAGGGCCAATTAATGGCATTCTAGTGCAAGCAGAGTGCCAACCGAGCAAAGAATTACGGGACGAACCACCTGAGAATTTAAAGGAATCCAGGCGCCAATAAGCACCTTATCGGCACGATGCGCAAAAAGTTGCAAAAGCGTGCGCCACATTGTCACAACGGCGTGCAGTCGCAAATCGCGTGGGGGGAGCCACAAACGCGTAACGGCTGCGCGGTTGAGCGCAGCCGTAGTTGCATCGCCGCCGGAAAACCGGACCTTGGCGGAAGGAGTGTACAGCTAGCCCGAAAGCCCAGCTCCGGCGGTTTCCACCTAGGAGAAACATCCCTCTGGATTAAGGAATGGCTGGCTGCGAGATTCTTGCAAGGAATTTTTTGGGAAAGCGGACGCCGATTCAAGGCTAGCGATGGGGCGCCCGTTAGCACGGTATATGTGTAGAAGTTGGCGAATCCATCCACTGTGGCCGCGGATCGCGTAAAATTTCGGACCAAGGAGACGCTCCTTATATATGCGTGATACCGCCAAGATCGTTGCTTTTATTCCGACCCGCGATGCCGCCCAGGCCCGCGCGTTTTACGAGACGACACTGGAACTGCGCGTAGTCAGCGAAGACGGGTTCGCCACGGTGTTTGACTGCAACGGCACCATGTTGCGCGTGGTGAACGCGCCGCCGTTTACTCCGCTTCCCTTCACTGTGTTGGGATGGGACGTAGGCGGTATCGAAGAAGAAGTCAAAACGCTGCAAGGCCGAGGCGTAAAGTTCGAACGCTTCCCTGGCATGCCGCAAGACGAACTCGGCGTATGGTCCGCACCCGGCGGAGCCAAAGTGGCGTGGTTCAAAGATCCGGACGGAAATTTGTTGTCGTTGTCGCAACAGGGGTAAGGGCGTCGCGAACGATCCAGTTCAAATGTGGCATTCAGAGGGCGAGCGTTGATCACCTTTCTCGTTGCAGCCTTGCGAGACGGCGCACAGCCGAGGGCGGCTGTGCCACACGAGTAACGTCCGGCATTTGCCGTGTTCTTTGCTCCGCGTTTCTCGTTCGTCGTTCTTCTTTGCGGCGGTAAGTCTGGGCAGGTATACTCGGCGGTCAATGCACAAACTTCAACCGGAAATCGAACATTGGTACGCTGAAGGCGCGCTGGGCGGCACGGCTGCCCTGGACGCACGCAAAGTCTTTCAGGAATTTCTCGCTGCACTCACAGCGGGCGAAATTCGCGCGGCAGAACGGCAAGCCACGCAATGGGTGGTGAACACCTGGGTGAAACAAGGCATCCTGCTGGGATTCCGGCTGGGCGATCTGGCGGAGATGGGCAATGCGGAAGGCTTGTCCTTCGTCGACAAGAATACGTTCCCGGCGCGACGCTTCAACATAAAGGACCGGATCCGCGTGGTGCCCGGAGGATCGTCTGTGCGTAGCGGCGCATATCTTGCGCCGGGAGTGATCTGCATGCCGCCCATGTATGTGAACGTGGGCGCGTACGTGGACGAAGGCACGCTAGTGGATTCGCACGCGCTGGTGGGTTCGTGCGCACAGGTTGGCAAGCGGGTGCATTTGAGCGCGGCAGCGCAAATTGGCGGCGTGCTGGAGCCGGTGAATGCCTCGCCGGTAATTATTGAAGATGACGTGCTTGTGGGCGGCAACTGCGGCGTGTATGAAGGCACGCAGGTGTTGCGCGGCGCGGTGCTAGGCGCGGGCGTGATTCTTACACGGGCCACGCCGGTGTACGACATTGTCCGCGAGCAAGTGTATCGGGCAAGTGATGCAGGCCCGCTGGTGATTCCGGAAGACGCTGTTGTTGTCCCCGGCGCGCGCGCGGTGAAAAAGGGTAAGGCCGCTGAGTGGGGCTTGTCACTCTATACGCCGGTGATCGTCAAGTATCGCGACGAGAAGACGCAGGGATCGATCACGCTGGAGGACTTGTTGCGATGAGTGGACCACAGCCGAGGGCGGCTGTGCCACACGAGCATCGGCACGCTGTGCATTTTTGCCCGGCTAAATGTTTGTCAGTTCGCTTTGTTAATTCGTTGCATCACTCGAGGCAAAAATGACCCAGGCTCAAGCACAACGCGTGTCACTGATTGCGTTCTTTACACTGAGCGGCATTGCGGCGGTGTTGTGGGCGGTTGATCACTATCACGCGGCTTCCCTGCCGACGTCCGTGCTGTTGGTATCGCGCTGGGCAGCCCTGCTGGCTTTCTGCGCGTTCGCGTTTTTTCGTCGTTCGCTCACCGTTTGGATTTTTGCCGGCATGTTGGTGGGTGCGGCGCTGGGCCACGATATTCCGGATACGGCCAAGAATCTACAGGTACTGAGCGCAATTTTCCTAAGGCTGATTAAGACGATTGTTGCTCCGCTGATTTTCGGTACGCTGGTAGTGGGCATTGCCGGACATGCCGATCTGAAACAAGTAGGACGCATGGGCGTGAAGGCGCTCATCTACTTCGAACTGGTTACCACCGTGGCGCTGTTCATTGGATTGGCGGCGATCAATCTTTCGCAAGCCGGAGCTGGTGTTCCACGGCCCGCGAACACCGCCGTCGCTGCGCCAAGTACGCAACCGCAGAAAGCCGCGGACATTATCTTGCACGCCTTCCCAGAAAACATTGCGAAGTCCGTGGCCGAAGGCCAGGTGCTGCAAGTGGTGGTATTCAGCATTATCTTCGCCATCGCACTGGCGCTGCTGAGCGAGCAGAAACGGCGCCCGATGCTGGAATTCTGCGAGAGCCTTTCGGAAGTCATGTTCAAGTTCACCAACATCGTTATGTTGTTCGCGCCCATTGGCGTAGCCGGAGCCATGGCTTATACAGTCGCCACGGGCGGGTTCGGCGTGCTGGTGAACTTGTTGAAGCTGGTGCTCACGCTGTATGCCGCGCTGGTGGTGTTCCTGGCCTGCGTGTTGCTGCCGGTGGCGCTGCTGGTGCGCCTGCCGGTCAGGCGATTCATCAAGGCTGTGATTGAGCCGGTCTCCATCGCGTTTGCCACCGCGAGTTCTGAAGCCGCGCTGCCGCGGGCCATGGAATCCATGGAAGCGTTTGGCGTGCCACGGCAAATTGTGGCGTTTGTGTTGCCGACAGGCTACAGCTTCAATCTGGATGGCAGCACGCTTTATCTGGCCATGGCGTCAACCTTTGTGGCGCAGGCGGCGGGCATCCACATGAGCCTGGGACAGCAACTCATCATGATGCTCACGCTCATGCTCACCAGCAAAGGCGTGGCCGGAGTGCCGCGCGCGATGCTGGTGGTGTTGATGGGAACGGTGGATTCGTTCCACCTTCCGGTCTGGCCGGTCTTTATTATTCTGGGCGTTGACCAGCTCATGGACATGGCGCGCACGGCGACCAACGTCCTGGGTAACTGCCTGGCCACGGCGGTGATTGCCAGATCAGAAGGCCAGTTGGGAACAGAAGCGCCATCGGCCACGGTGCTGGAAGCCATGGAGTCATGATCTCCGCACGATCATTGCTCGGTCATGAACTCGTCCCTCCGGAAAAAAATTTCCGCTGGCGCGGTGGCGAGATCACACGGCTGGAAGGATTCACTGACGCCGTCTTTGCCTTTGCCGTGACGCTGCTGGTGGTCTCGCTAGAAGTGCCCAAAACATTTGACGAGCTCATCCTGGCGATGAAGGGGTTTGTTCCCTTTGCGATCTGTTTCGCCATCCTGCTACAAGTCTGGTATTTCCATTACAAATTTTCGCGCCGCTACGGACTGCAGACTACTTACACCATTGTTCTAACCGCATGCCTCATCTTCGTTGTGTTGTTCTACGTTTATCCGCTGAAATTCGTGTTTACGCTGGCCATCGGAGGACTTTCGGGCGGCTTAACGTTGCCGCGCGAGCAACTCAGCCGCATGGTTACTACGAACCATCAGGTTTCCATCATGTGGCTGGTTTACAGCGCAGGAATTATCGCTGTGTATGGGCTGTTCGCCATGCTCTACCAATACGCTTACAAAAAACGGCACGAACTGGAATTGAACGAGTACGAAGCGCTGTGCACGCGCAATGCTCTGATTCATTTCACCGGGCTTTCTGGTGTGGGCATAATTGTTGCCGTGGCGGCTGTGGTGACTCCGGAGAAATACGTTGCTTATGCCGGGTTCTTGTTCTCTCTCAACGGCGTATGGGGATGGATTGCCGGCTCGATCATGGGCAAACAGCAGCGGCTTACGCTGGAGAGGATGCAGGCCGCCTCGGCCGAATCACACTCCGACGTAATTCCTTGATTCTCGTGATTCTCTGATAGCATTTCAGTAACTACATGCCTGCTGGCAAATTACATATTGTTCCTCTTGGCGGCCTGGGCGAGTTCGGCATGAACTGCATGGCCGTCCGCTGGGGCGATGACATCATGGTCATCGACGCCGGCCTCATGTTCCCCGAATCCGAGTTGCTTGGCGTGGACATCGTCGTCCCGGACATTACTTATCTGATGGAACACCGCGAGAAAGTCCGCGGGATCGTTCTTACACACGGGCATGAAGACCACATCGGCGGACTGCCGTGGGTGCTTTCTGAACTGAATGTTCCGGTTTATGGAACCGAGTTCACGCTGGCTCTGGTTGAGAACAAACTAGAAGAACACCAGTTGCTGGACGACGCCGACCTGCGGGAGATTCAGGCGGGCAAGCGATTCCAGCTTGGACCGTTCACGGTAAATCCGATTCAGGTCACGCATAGCCTTGTGGATTGCGTGGCGCTGGCGATCCACACGCCGCTCGGGGTAGTCATACATACCGGCGACTTCAAAGTTGATCCCACGCCCACGGACAACCGCCTGTTTGACCTGCACACGTTCGCCGAATATGGAAAGTCCGGCGAAGTGCTGGTGCTGTTGCAGGATTCCACCAATGCTGAACGCCGCGGCTACACGCCGAGTGAGCGCGCCGTGCGCGGACGCTTTGATGAAATCTTTGCGCGCGCGGAACAGAGGCTGTTCATCTCATGCTTTTCGTCGTCGATCCACCGCATTAAGCTGGCCGTGGAAATGGCGCGCGAGTATCGCCGCAAAGTGGCGTTGGTGGGGCGCTCGATTACTGAGTCGACCGAGATCGCGCAAGATCTGGGCTACCTGGACATTCCCGAAGGCACGATGATTCATCCGGGACAGATCAAGGAATATTCGCCGAACCAGGTTTGTGTGCTGATCAGCGGCACGCAAGGTGAACCAATGTCCGCACTATCACGCGCCGCCGTGGATAACCACAAGCACGCCAAGATTGAACAGGGCGACACGGTGGTGTTGTCATCGCGCATCATCCCCGGCAACGAAAAAAGTATTTACCGGATGATTGACCATCTCTACCGCCGCGAAGCCGACGTGATCTATGACGACGGTTCGCAGCCTCCCGTCCACGTGAGCGGACACGCCAGCCAGGACGAACTTAAATTGATCATGAACCTGGTGAAGCCGAAGTTCTTTATTCCGATCCATGGCGAGTACCGTCAGTTGCGCGTGCATGCGGACATGGCGCGTTCCATGCACGGGTCCGTGGGCCAAGTGTTGATGATGGAAAGCGGCGATGTGATGGAATTTGACGAACTGGGCGCTCGCCGCGCGGACAAAGTTGCCGTGGGCCGCATCTGCATCGATTCCGGCTCGCGCAGTGACGTGGTGGAAGACCTGGTGATCAAAGACCGCCGCCACCTGAGCGAAGACGGGTTCGTGCTGCCGATCATCGCCATCAACAAACTTACGGGAACGGTGGAGTCCATTCCGGAGATTGTGATGCGCGGATTCGCGGCCGGATCAGAAGACGGCTTTCTGCAAGAAGCGCGCAAACTGGTGACCAACACGCTGGACAACTCCACGGCGGAAGAAAAAGCCGACTATGGCGTAATCAAGGAAAAAATCCGTACCGACCTGAAGCGGTTTATTGCTAAAACTACGCAACGGCGGCCGTTGATCATGCCGGTGATTCTGGAGATCTAGTGGCGGCCAGCGGGCGTGCGCGCAAGCTCCGATATTCCCTCGTCGGCGTGATTTTCCTGCTGGTCGGGTGGTCACTCGCCCGCCATACGGTGGACGATCATCTACGCGCGATGTCTCTATTGATGCGTTTTTCTGATCCGCAAGCCACGGGCTTTACCGCCCGCTTTGCGCAAAGGCCGTTCACAACGGAATTAACCGCGGTTCAAACCCCGCAAGGTCCGCTCAAGTATCGTTTATATATACCGCAGGGCGTGGAGCATCCGCCGGCGCTGATGGTTCTGCATGGCATCCATAATCTGGGTCTGGAAGAACCGCGGCTGATTCGTTTTGCCAGCGCGGCGGCCGGAGCCGGGATGCTGGCCATGACACCGGAGTTGACCGATCTGGCCGATTACCACGTAACTCCGCGGACCATCGACACGATTGGCCTAGCGGCAAAGGAGCTCAGCCGCCGGACAAGACACAAAGTCGGCATCATTGGCATGAGTTTTGCCGGTGGCCTGGCTTTGATCACGGCGTCACGTCCGGAATATGCCGACAAGATCGGTTTTGTGGCGGCGGTGGGCTCGCATGACGACATGGAGCGAGTGTCGCGTTTCTTTGCCAGTAATGTGGCGGAACACCCGGACGGATCAAAACAGCCTTTTGTCGCCCACGAATATGGCGCCTTGGTGCTGGCCTATACCCATCTGGACGAGTTTTTTTCACCACAAGACATGCCGGCCGCCCGCGAAGCGCTGAAGTTCCGGTTGTGGGAAAAACCGGAAGAATCAAGCAAAGCCGAACAAGGATTGAGCGCCGCCGGCCGGGCGGAATTTGAAATGGCTACCCGCCATCGCGAAGACCTGCAACCGCAATTGCTGGCGGAAATAAAGCGGCACACCTCGGACATGGCCGCCGTCTCTCCCCATGGCCAGTTGGCGGGGCTAAAAGTGAAAGTTTTTCTTCTGCACGGTACAGGCGACACCATAATTCCTGCATCTGAATCAGAGTGGCTGGCAAAAGACGTTCCGTCGGCAGACCTTAAGCGGCTGCTGATCAGCCCGGCCCTGGTGCACGTCCATTTAGAGGACAAGATAAGTTTCCGCCAGCAGTGGGACCTGATCGATTTTATCGCCGGAATGCTGGAAGAAGCTCGGGTGCTGGAGAACACGGGCGGATAGATGATCGCGATTCAAGATTGGGGATGGTTCTCTGTAAATCCTTCGGAAGATGTGCTCCGCCGAAAGCAGGAATGGCGTCGATGAAAAAAGAAGCTTCCGTATTCCTATCCTACAGTCGAGAAGACAGCGAGTTGGCAGGTGAGGTGGAGCGCGCTTTGAAGAAGCTTGGGCTCGAGGTTTGGCGTGATGTCCGGAGCATAGCCCCGGGAATAGAGTGGTCCCCGGCGATTGCGAAGGCAATACGGCAAGCTCGGGGTGTAGCAGTTTTGGTCACAGCTGCCAGCGCGAAGTCAGAATGGGTGGCATATGAATACGCCTTTGCGACCGGTGCAGGAATTCCAATTGTTCAAATCGCCGCGCGCGGCGCCACAATCCCGAAACCGATGCAAAGCCGTCAGGTCATAACCTATGCCGGGCCGACCAGTGCAGCCAAGGCCATCGATAAGGGCATCAGTTATCAGTTGCGGTCGGTTGGGCAAGCACGCGCGTTGACGCCGAAATTGGTTGCCAAGTTTCAGGAAGTAAACGGGAAGCTCTGCCGTCTTCGGGACGATCCAAACGATAAACTGCCATCGCTCGAAATGGATTTATGGATTGAAAACGCGCCGAATCGAACCAAGAACGTGGCCTTCGAAATTCTAGATCTCGGCATCAGGGACAGGAAGTGGAGATTGAAACGCTCCAAGAGCCACCAGGAGATCAGGGAATTCCTTACCGACGACATGAACCTTTACGGAGACGTAGAGATTTGGGCCCGCGGAGTAGAATCCGGAAACGGCACCTGGTTGGCGAAATCGAGGCTGTACGAAGCACTCATGCGTTACTACGGTGGCCGGCCAAAAAGTTCTGAGATTCGCCGCGGCCTCAGGCAGATTCGGGAGAACTGAAGAACAACAACTAGCTTCCACCCGCCTGCAAATGCGGATTCATTTAACATGGAACTTGCAACCCAAGAATTAACTATGGTGACCCTTCAGGACATACAGCAGGCGCGCGCGCTGTTGCGCGGGATTGCCGTGCGCACTCCGCTCGTCACCTGCCAACTGGGCGGTGGCAAAACGATCTTTATCAAGCCAGAAAACCTGCAACCTATTGGATCGTTCAAGCTGCGCGGCGCGTACAACAAGATCTCATCGCTCACACCGGACGAACGCAAACGCGGCGTGGTGGCGCATTCCAGCGGCAATCATGCGCAAGGTGTAGCTTTTGCCGCCAGCGCTTTGGGCGTCCACGCCACGATTGTGATGCCGAGCAACGCGCCGAAAGTAAAGCTAGACGCCACGCGGTCCTTTGGCGCGGAGATCGTGCTGGTGAGTCCGGCGAGTGAAGACCGCATACGCAAAGCCGAAGAACTGGAAAAAGAACGCGGACTAACCGCCGTGCCTCCGTATAACGACGAGAAGATCATCGCCGGCGCGGGGACGGTTGGACTGGAAATTTTGGAAGACATGCCGAACGTGGACGTCGTCCTGGTGCCCGTCGGTGGCGGAGGACTGATCAGCGGCATCGCCGTGGCCATCAAGGAACAAAATCCGAAGATCAAGATCATCGGCGTGGAGCCGGAATTTGCGGCGGACGCCCGCGAAAGCCTGCGCACGGGCACCATCCAGAAAACGCTGGCGGAAAACGCAGCCAAGACCATGGCCGACGGTTTGCGCTCACAGAGCCTGGGCAACATCACGTTTGAGCATGTCCGCAAATATGTGGACGCGATTGTGGCCGTAACGGATGACGAGATCAAGCAGGCCATGCGGCAACTGCTGTTTGCCGGACGAATCATGGCCGAGCCCAGCGGAGCGGTGACCACGGCGGCCGCCATGTTCCACGCCAGTGAAATTCCCCCGGGCACTACTGTTGCGGTGGTGAGTGGCGGTAATATGGAGCCACAGCTTTTTAAAGACATTCTGACAGGCACGGAATGAAACTGCCCAGGCGATGCGGCCAGGTGCTGCTCGTTGTTATTGTTTGCGGTGTTATTGTTTGCGGTTTGACGGCATTGGCCGCTGACAAGGAACACGGAACATTGGTTTGCGATGCTGCGTTGTACGTTACTCCCGGATCGACATCAGAAAAGATTGGGCGGGTAGAACGGGGACGCGACCTGATAGTGCTGGAACGCATTGAGCTGGCAGCAACGGCCGCAGAGCAAACAAGCGTTGCCGAGAAAGCGCCCTGGTTCAAAGTTTTTGTTACGCTGCCGCAAGGGACGGCAGTTCGCGAGATGACCGGATGGTTACCGGCGCTGGGAGTGGTCACCTTCTCCACGCCGAACGGGGACCGCATTATTTACGGAGAAGCCGTGGACTCAGAGAACCAGGCCGAACAACGGGGCGGACGCAAAGGCGCCGCGGAAGATGCGATGCGCCTTTACTATCGCGTAGGGGATCTGTTCCCGAGTTCGCCGCTCGCGGCCGAAGCAACCTGGCGTTCAGCGGACATTCGCTGGCAGTTGGAGAAGAACCAGATCATGTCGCGACCCTCGCAACGTGACCTGAGTCCCGATGCTCGGGACCACGTGGACGAGCAATGGATGAAAGAGACCATCAAGAGGTATCCGCACACGCGGTGGGCGGACTTGGCCGCATATGACATGATCGACAACAGATTGTGTGGCGAGTGGAAGGGCCTGGCGGCTTGTCCGGAAAAAGAGTCGGACATCTACGAGCGTTACGCGCGCGAGCACGCGCAGTCGCCCAAGGCCGCGGAAGCTCTCTACTACGCCGCATGGCGGCAAGCAGTCCTGGCGGACATCTACCGGATCAACAGTGATGGCACAAGAAGCGCTTTGGCCCGGAAGAAAGCTCGGGCACTTGCGCAGGAAATCGCAATCATGCCGACTGATGGCGATTGGCAGCCGCGAGCCGCAGTTTTGATTTTCAAACTGGAGCGGAACATTCCGCTGTATGGACCCGGTCCGGAGTAGGTAGCTGAACTAAGAGCTGAATAAGGTGACTACGTTGAAGCATCGCACACATCCCGGGCTGCTGACCGCACTCCTGCTGGTCGTCGCGGCTGCATTCGCGGCGGGGCCCGAGAAGGAGCACGCCACGCCGATCCGGGAGACCAACCTCTCGGCTTCACCCGATGCCAACGCGGAAAAACTGATGCCGCTGGAACGCGGACGCGATTTGATCGTCCTGGACCGCTCAACTCCCGCAGGCGGACAAGCCTGGCTGAAAGTAGCGGTGCCGCCTGTGGCCAGCGGCGATAAAACAGGCCGGCCGTCAACTGACACGCAAAAGCAAAAAGAAGAAGTGACCGGCTGGGTGCCGGCGACCGTGGCCGTTTCCGCGTCCACGATGAATGCCGATCTGATCATTTATGGCGAAGCGGTAAATTCGGAAAACGAAGCCGAGCAACGTCGCGGACGGCGCAGCGCCGCGGAAGACGCATTGCGCTTGTATCAGCGCGTGGCGGAATTTTTTCCCACCTCTTCCGTTGGCGGCGAAGCCCTGTGGCGGCATGCCGACATCCGCTGGCAACTGGACCGGGCCAGAAGTAAGGGTCCGGCGGACGAGCAACTGTTGCAGGCGGTGATCAAGAAATATCCCGGAACAAAGTGGGCCGACCTGGCCGCGTTTGATCTGCTGGACAACAAGATGTGCCCGGCGTGGAACGGGCTGGCGGAATGTCCGCAGAAAGAGTCCCTGGCGTACGAACAGTACGCGCGGGAACATCCGCAGTCTTCCAAATTTGCCGAGGCGCTTTACAACGCGGCATGGCGGCAGGCGGTGATTGCCGATATTTTCCGCGGCAACGCACAACGGGCCAGCAGCACTGCGGCCCATGATCGCGCGCTGGCGCTGGCCCAGGAAGTTACCAGCCAGTTGAGTCCGGACTGGAAGACACGCGCCGGCGACCTTATCTATAAGTTGCAACAGAACATTCCGGTGTACGGAGTGCAACAATGACAGGACCAGGGATTTCCCCCATCAAAGATATAGACATCAAAGATATAAACATCAAAGATATAAAGAAGATGCGGGCAACACGTCTTTTAACGGCGCTGGCTTGCGGCGGAGCAGCCGTGCTTGTGGCCGTTGTCATGTTGGCTGCGGCGAGCAATGCCTCCGCGCCGCCAGAAAAAGAACACGGAACGCTGGTGCTGGAAGTTCCGATGTACGTCTCACCAGACACGAACGCGCAAAAGGTGGCCAACGCGACGCGCGGCCGCGACACGTTCCTGATGGACCGGTCAATGATTGGCGGTAAAGCCTGGGCCCACGTACTGGTGGTGGTGGACACCGACCGCATGGAGCCGCGCGAAGTGAGCGGATGGGTGGAAGGCCGGGCGGTGGTTTCGCAGTCCACGCCGAAAGGCGACGAAATAATTTTTGGCGAAGCCGTGGACGCTGAGCGCCAGGCGGAAGGCGGCCGTCGCAACGCCGGACAGGACGCAATGCGGCTTTATTACCGCATGCAGGAATATTTCCCCAACTCGCCGCTAGCGGCGGAAGCCATGTGGCGCTTTGCCAATCTCCGCTGGCAACTGGAAAAATCCGGCCTGCTTACCCGGCCATCTGCCCGTGAGCGCCGCGCCGACATGCGCACCGAAATTGATGACGAGGCAATGCGCGAGTTGATCAAGAAATATCCGCATACCAAGTGGGCTGACTTGGCTGCGTATGACATGCTGGACAACAAACTCTGCGGCGAATGGAAAGATGACGTCCGGTGTCCGGAAAAAGAATCCGAGATGTACGAACATTACGCGCACGAACATCCGCAATCGCCGAAAGCGGCGGAAGCCCTGTACAAAGCGGCGTGGCGGCAGGCAGCGCTGGTAGAGATGTACAAGACAGTGCACCAGACCGACAAAAGCGAGAAAGCCAGAAAAAAAGGCATCGAAATCGCGCAGGAAATTTCGTTGAAATATCTGGAAGGCGATTGGCGTCCACGGGCGGCTTCGCTGATGTACGCGTTGCAGCAGAATGTCCCCGCCGACCTGAATGGCGGGCGAAGCTTCGGCAACTAATTCCCATAAAATGATTCGCGAAAGCTGGAGGCCGCTTGAACGAGTACTTACTGTCTGTGCTGCTGGGTGTGGTGGAAGGGCTGACGGAATTTCTTCCGGTAAGTTCCACGGCGCATTTGCGAATCTGCGAAGCCTTGCTGGGCATTGACCTGGGCAACGGCTTCTGGAAGATGTACTCCATCGTGATCCAACTGGGCGCGATCCTCTGCTTGCCGATTTATTTCCGTTCGCGCATTGCAAAGTTCCTGAACACTTTCCCCCAAGGCGAAAACAAAGACCGCACAGCGCTGAATCATCCGCTCACATTAGTACTCATTGCTTTCGTCTGCACCGCGGGGCCGGCTTTCCTACTGACGAAAATTATCGGCAAGCACCTGGAAAGCCTGCTGGTAATGGGATGTTCGCTGCTGATCGGCGGAATCATCATGTGGATTGTGGACGCGATGTTCGGCACGCCGAAAGACGGTGGCCGCTACAAGACCGAGCACGTGGAAGAAATGACGCTGTTCCAGGCCATCTGGATTGGCATCTGCCAGATCACGTCGGCGGTGTTTCCCGGGACGTCACGTTCCATGTCCACGATCGCCGCGGGACAGATCGCGGGCATGTCACGGCCATCCGCGTTGGAATTTTCCTTCTTCCTTTCGATCCCGACGATGGTCGCCGCAACGGTCTACGATCTGTGGCGCACCCTGCATCCCAAACATGGCGCGGAACCTCTGGGCCGCATGCCGGCAAATTCCCAGGAATGGATTGTTCTGGCCATTGGCTTTGTGGTGTCGTTCATTGTGGCCTGGGGCGTGGTGGCGTGGTTCATGCAGTGGGTAAGGAAAAAAGGTTTTGCGCCATTCGCCATCTACCGCATCGTTGTTGGGTCGGCCCTTCTGATCTGGCTGTGGAAGAGCGGCGGCCTGCACTAGAGCGTTGCTTTTGGCTTTTAGCTCTTGCTTTGGCTAATTGCCAAGTGCTAATGGCTAGCGCCGTCAGGCCCTACTCACAAACTCCCTGGTCTCCGTGGACACCTTCACCTTCTCGCCTTCCTTAATGAACAGCGGCACGCGGATTTCCAGGCCCGTTTCCATCGTGGCCGGCTTGGTCACGCTCCCACTGGACGTATCCCCCCGAACGCCGGGCTCGGTATGCTTCACCGCCATCTCCACATGCGGCGGCAACTGCAAGCCAATGGGATTGCCGTTGTACTTGTGCACCTGGATAATCAGGCTCTCCACCAGAAAGTCGCGGGCGTCGCCAATCATGTCGTCGTTCAGCGTAAGGGTCTCAAAGCTTTCCTGGTCCATAAAATATATGCCGTCGGCGTCACTGTACAGGTAGCTCGCGGGGACCATCTCCAGGTCGGGCTCCTTGAACTTGTCGCTGGCTTTGAACGTCTTGTCAAAGACCGCGCGGGTGAGCAGGTTGCGCATCTTCAGGCGGACCAGCGTCTGTCCGCCGCGCGCCGTGGGCGTGGAGACCTCCACGTCCAGACAGTGGAACGGAGTGTTTTCAAACTCAAAGAACATCTTGCGCTTGATGTTGATGGCGTCAATCAGTGCGGCCATGAGCTCCTCAAAAAAACGATGTGGGTAGTGGGGGAACTGAATAGGATAGCAGTTTAAAAAAGGAGAATCCTGGCGGCAAGGTCAAGGCTGAGAGCTAGCCAGGGCTAGTACCTTCTGCGTCCTCACCGTCGAGTTCCGCATCTGCGTCCACGTAGTTAAACTCAACCTTGCTCTGGCGGATGATCTCGTCGACGATCGCGTTCAAATAGCCCTTAGAAATAGCGCCTTCAAAGCGCTCCAGGAGAATCGGAACATTAATGATCTCCTCGATACACTCCATATACCGCTGCACGACAGATGTGACAGGGTACTGCTCCTGCGCCTTCTCTTTAATGTTGGCCGCCAAGTCGGTCACGTTTTCATCAGATTTGACTACAAAGGTGATCGGGAATCTCTGAATTTTGTCGATATCCAGGAAATATTTACGCACATCCGTAGTTTCGGTAACCTGAAAGAAACGGCCTAGCGGCCGCATTACAAAATCAATTCCGCCGTCGTTGGCGTTTGTGCGACCGGTTTTGTAGAGAGTCAGATTCTCATTTTTGAGTTTCTTAATATCAAAACCGAAGAAAACGACCTGATGGTGGTAGAAGTACTTGAGGATGCTGTAGCTGACTATCTCGAAGATTCGGGCGTCGACGTTAGGAGCAACCATATTCTTGATCAACTCCGTGGCGGTACCAACGCTTACCCCATCTTCCAGAGAACGAATCCCTTCAAAAGACTCGATGAACTTCGTAAAAGAATCCTGTTTCGCGGCGACGTATGCATCGATGATGGAAGTAACAATCTTCGCAATGCTAACCGTCTTTTTGTTTACTTTTACGTTTAAGAGCTTTTCGTTAAACCAATAGCGGTTAGTCGCAACATTTCTAATTATCGGAAGAATTTGCTCCTGGGGAAAATACTTGTGAAACTCCCCATTCAAACGATCATTCAGAGCGTGGTTTTGCAGCTTCCGACCGAATGGCAATTCCCGTTGTCGCTTGAAAAGCACGGTAAATTGCGCCCCGGCATAGTCCTTGTATCCGCCTTCTTGATGGAATTTGCCTGTCAAATAATCTTCCACTAAAACATAAATTGCATAGAGGTTTGCAAAACTGCCCCTGGCCCTGGAGCCTTTCTGTGCTGACTTAGTTTTGAGGTTGATGTACTGAAGCAGAGACGAAGCTTGAAAAATGGCTTCGATGTCTTCGGGAAATTCATTGCCAATCTTAGCTTTGATCGTTGCAGTAAAAGAATGTTGGATGGCCATTAGAAAAGGTCTGGCTGACAATCCATGTCAGCAGCTTGCTTAAATATTTTTTTAGGAGCTGGAGTTACGAAAGCTGTTGCATCTTTGAAGCGCAGTCTCCGAAGGCCGACACCGACATACTTCGAATCAATTTCAATGCCGACAGAGCGTCGTTTCAGCCGGGCGGCAACTGCACAGGTCGTGAAGGTTCCTGCGAAAGGGTCTAGGACTAAATCCCCCTCGTTGGAACTCGCTTTGATGATGCGCTCTAAGAGAGCCTCTGGTTTCTGAGAAGGGTGCTCTTCATACTCCGGCATCCTATATCGCACCCTTGAAAACGACCAAACGTTTCCTGGTATCTTGTGAGAGTTGTACACGGTGGGAGTTGCTTTTCGATAGTCAATCAATTTGCGCACTGCACCGGTTCGAGCCTCGACGAGAATGTCGTCCGTGTTGAAAGTGTATGTGGATTTGTTTTTCACGGCGAAAAGGATCGGTTCGTACAGGGAGCCATAAAGACGTCTTGCCTGCACACCGGAACTGTCGTAGTGCCACACAATGCGGGAGAGAATTGTCACTTTCTCTCTGAGGTAGACGTCCAGAAACGGCATGTTTTGAGTAGCTGCCATCAAGTACATGCTGCCGTCTGAGCTCAATTTTCTAATGCAGACATCCAGCCAACGGTAGCACCACTCAAGATACTGAGTGTCCGACCCCCAACTTTCTTTCTTTCCGTTAAATACTTTTCCGATATTGTAAGGGGGGGTCAGCAAAGATGAGGTTTACAGTTCCGTCGGAGACAGCGGCTTCGAGGCCTTCGAATACGTCTCCCTCAACCACGATATTTCTAGTGTTTTCAAAAACTCGCATTTCGGCTCAAATCCATTCGCCACGATGCACGGCTGCCTCAAAGCATAGAGGAAAATGGCGGGATTGTTAAGGGGATTATGTCCCGCGAAACTTGCTTTTCTTTCAACCATTCGCTGGTGCGCTTTTCTTGCCGATGATCCTATGGGAATCTAACAGAAGGCGGGTTATACGCCAGGCAGGCAGAGGGTCACAGATTTTTTTGTTGCGCTGGGGAGAAGTGGTAGTAGGATGGTTTCGTAATTTGTTCGATAATGCCAAAAGCGCACAGGCAAGAGTGCCTGTGCCACACATGCAAAAGGCCGCAGGCGAGGGCACCTCCACCCCATCGGGCGAAGCGCCCGATGAGGACCCCGGGCCTGCGCTCCACAAAGACAAGAGCACAGCCGAGGGCGGCTGTGCCACACGATTCACGTTGAACCCGGCTGAGGCCGGGTTTTCGCATTTGTGGGGTGTGGCACTTCTGCCGCGAGCAGATGGACCAGCCAAGGTTGATGGGAGCTTGTAACCTCTCAGCATTTCTTGGGTGGGATTGGGTGACCTTGGGTGAAATTGGGTGAAAGGTGGGGGGCAGGGGGGAGGGGCGAAAGAAATCGGGTGATCGCGCGTGATCCGGTGATCGGGTGATCAGGGAACCAAAACCCACCACGGAGGCGCGGAGACACGGAGAAAATTGGGAGAAAAACAGAAGCTTACCGCGGATCACGCGGATGAGCGCGGATCGGGAATCAGGGAATGCTGGATTAGGAAAAAAGCAGCAACGTAGAACAAGGAAAGTCGAATGAGGAAAGAGGAACAGGTATGGACGAACAGGAAATTAAACCGAGAGACCGCAGGGATCCAAAAGCAAACTTCAACATTCTGGGCTTCTGGTATGCCGAAGAGGAAGTAGAACAAGTACACCGGCAGAACGCAGCAAGGCAGGCTGCGTACGAGAAAGACATGAAAGACAAGTGGCTACGGACCGAAGGCGGCAAGCTGTGCATGGCCTTCTACGAAGCTTTTCAGCAATACAAGACGCATCTGGAGGAGCATCCGCCGGCGCGGCGGCGTCCGGATGGCGCAATGGTGGAATACGACGAGCACAAGCTCTTTGAAGAAGGCTTGCGGCTGGTGGAAGACCATCGGGAAGAAAAGGAAGAAAAACTGCGCCGGAATCTGGAAAAGGCGCAGGCGGCGGCACGCTGCGAGCATTACTACCTGAGCGGCGAGCAATGTGGCGCGCCTCGAGTCAGAGGCAAGAAGCTTTGCCGGATGCATGAAGGCATGGAAGAAGCCAAAGCCGTGAAACTGGACCTGGGTCCGATGGAAGATCCGGACAGCATACAGGTGGCGATCAAGAAGCTACAGGGTGTGATCATCGACGGAAAGCTGGACAGCAAGCAGGTTGGGCATCTGGCGTACACGATCCAACTGGCAGCGTGGAATGTGACCAGGACGAGCATGGCGATGAGAGAG